>NZ_JAYGHV010000202.1:0-6627 GCF_034932145.1 Spirulina sp. 06S082
TTAATTAGATACAGTAATTGTCCTGTTAAAAGTGCAATACAAAAGCACCCTAATTAAACAACTCCAAGGCGGTAGCGAAACTAATATAAAGCCGTCCTTATAGGACGGGGTTTCTACCCAATTTTTCGATGAATACCAACGCCAGGAAATTTCTCTTTATAACCCCTCTGGAAAGCCTTTAGGACAGGCATGGGCTTACCTTATGATGCCACCAGAGCGCGTCGAGGCACTTGGGGGTCGCTTTTTAGCCTCTGGATGCTGGAGAGGGAAACAATAATTTTTGCCAATTATTTTTTCCTTGACCTCTCTCACTATTGAGACTTAACGATCGCCGCTTTCGGAATCGCCACTACAGGGCGATCGATCGGAATCATCAGAGTATTGGTAGCGACGGGAATAGCCACTGCTGGGCGATTGATGGCGATCGTTAAACTTTCCGTGGGTATCTCAGCCGTGAAAGAAGGCTCAGATTCTGGCGTGCGGGCAAAGCGAGGGGAAAAAGACGAATTTCCCGGTAGGAAGAGAGATAACGCCGCGACCATTGTAGCGGCGATCGCGCCCCCACCCAAAATGGCAAACCGACGCAGGCGACGACGTTGGAGAGTTTGCCAGACATTAGCCGTCACTTCCTCCGTGGAATGCGCCCCCGCAGGAATCGGTAAACCCTGGATACCCTGACGCAGTTTGAGTAATCTATGATAGAGAGATTGAACCTCAGCATCGCTATCCAACCATTCTTGAACTTGTTGGCTTTGCTTTGGCGTGACCTCCCCATCAAAATAAGCGCTGAGGAGTTCAAAGCGATCGCGCTGCATCGCAGTCATTTCCACCTTCATATTAATTTTAGGGCGATCGGCATTTTCTCGAGCAGATTGTGGAGTCCGGTCATATTTATTCATCATTGTTTCCCTCCCCAAGCATTATTTTTTTTTGCGGTGGGTCATCAATTTTGGCAGATTCTATCATAAGGCGATTGCACTAGAAATTGCACCCTCGAAATTAACCGGATTTTCAAATTCCTTTAAATATCGAGATAAGACTGTAATTGCTCTTGTAACTTGCCTCGGGCGCGGGCAATTCTCGATTTGACCGTCCCCAGAGAAACCCCGGTAATTTCGGCAATTTCCTCATAAGCCAGTCCTTGAATTTCCCGGAGTACGATCGTGGTGCGAAAGGCTTCCGGTAAATCCGCGATCGCCCCTTGCAACTGCTCGTAAAACTCTCGGGTGCTTAAATTATCATTGGGACTGGGAGCATCTGAGGGGAGTTCCCAGCGCATTTCCCCATCTCCCGTATGACGAGGCGCATCCAAAGATAAAGGCGAGGCCACCCGCTTGCGCTTGCGAAGTTCGTCATAGAACAAATTCGTGGCAATACGACCCAACCATCCCTTAAACTTGAGAGGGTCTTTGAGGCGGCCGATATTGCGATAGACGCGAATCCAAACCTCTTGAGCCAAGTCCGAGCGATCTTGCCAATCCGGGGCGAGATGATAGAGAATTTTCTCTACATGGGACTGATAGCGACGCAAAAGTTCCGTGAAAGCGGCGCGTTCTGGCTTCGCGCCACTTTGACAGCGTAAAATTAAATCGTAGTTCGGTATTTTATCCAGAGACACCAGAGCTTGAGGGAGATCGGCCTCAATCTTTGACCAATGTTTTGACCAATGTGCGGAAATTGACTGACTCATGGGTTTCTCAAAGGAACACTAATTTATCCTTCCTTCTCTCAAGACCCCCTGTTTTCCGGAAAGTTCCCACCATTAAGAAGACCCATTTATTTTTTGGGCAAATCTTGTTCGTAGTTAGGGGCGTGGGCTCCGAGTAGGTTGCTAACCTGTTTGAGAACCCCCTCTCCTCCGGAAGAATTCTTCAGTTCTTGTCGCCCTTCCCCGTATTCGGGTTTTTCCAAATAGCGGGAGATGGCCTCTTGAATTTTATCAGCGAGTAGGTCTTTCAATTCTTCTTTAGCTTTTTTGCGTTGAAAACTGGCTCCTTCCTCTGTGGTGGCATAGAGGGGAGGCAAGCGATTGAGAGCATAGGCCGCAATATCCCCCACATCCAGAGATGAATCGCTGCTGGCTTCGATTTCGGCAACGCGGGTAATCGTTTCGCTTAATACCAGTTCTTCCATAACATTAATAAACTGTTTGCGCGGAACCGCCACCACTTCTCCCGTCAGCAAAGAACCCATTAGGCGATCGAGAGCCATATATTCCTCGATCGATAATTCAGAGGCCGTATCGCAGATCCGGCCCACTTCTGCTTCCATTGTTGGTGTTAAATAACCATCTTTGAGAGCTTGTTCTACGATTTTTTCTATACTCATAACGTCAGAGCCTCTAACTTGGGTTTCCATCAAAGCCATCCCTATTGTCCTGGATTATTCTCAGTGTTTAGTCACTGATTGCGGCAATCACCAAACAAGTTACCGCCTCTCCCTGCCGATCGCAATCCTATTCTAGTCCCTCAAATCGCCACGGAACGGGATCGATCGCCACGCCATCGACATAGAGACCCCAGTGAAGATGAGGCCCGGTGGCGGAGCCGGTGGAACCGACGGCACCAATTCTCTGGCCGGCTCTAACCATCTCTCCTTCGCGAACATCGATACGGCTCAGGTGGAGCATGATACTTAAAACCCCCTGTCCGTGATCGATGCCGACGGTATTACCGTGAATTTTGAATCCCTGGGATTCTCGTCCTACAAGGGCAATGCGTCCGGCGGCGGGGGCAATAACGGGGGTTCCCGTCCCTGCTGCATAGTCTACCCCGCGATGGTAATAATCGTTGGCAAAAACACCATTGTAGTAACGAAGAACGCCAAATACAGTGGAGACTCCCCCAGAAGTGGGTTTAAGTAACGGACCATTCCAGAATTTTTCGGGAGTGACCAAGGCTTTAAACGCCGCAACCCGATCGAGTTCTATTTGGGTTGCACCATTACCCCCCCCGCTTACTCGAATTCGCTGAGTATTGAAGGAGCGATCGCGCAGTGCCAAGGCAAGATTTCTCGTTTCGCCATCTCCCGATACTTTTATGTTCAATGAACCGGGGCGATCGAGGGGGGTGGTGGGAATAAAGGCGCGATAAAGGTTGCTGCGAAGAGGAAAAGCGGGGAAAGCGCGATCGCCCATTGTCACTTGGGGGCGATCGCCGGGGTTATCAACTTCGATAAAAACAGAAATGGTATCGCCCAATTGGGGATTACTCGGATTTACCCGCACGTCTAAAGCAAGGACTGGGGCAGCACAAGCCAGAATTCCTGCAGTAATCCCAGAAAGCAAAGAACCGAGTCTGTGAAAGGAATTTTGAGTCATGGATAAATCGATAAAGGGGATAAGGAATAGCACTCTGTTCAGGAAGGCAAGGAAAATCTTTATCCTTCCTTAAGTTTGTAATAAACCATTGCTTTTCGCCAGAAGGTCACTTGTCCCGATTCAGTTTCAATACAGATACAATCGGCATCTTGCCAGAAAACTTTACCTATCAGGACATCTCCCGTTACCAATTTGAATTCAACGTTTTGTTTATCGCGGACAAAGCCTTGAATCTGACGAATGCTCGGCAATCCGGTATCAAATTCAGTCATAATTCTATCAAGAACATAGGTCGCTAAGGAAACAATGGATTTTGATCGACACCGTGGGAATGCTCTTTTTTCTGCACCCATTCGGCAATTTAGGAACAATCTCCTTGACGACTCCTCTGCCTAAAGCGGTCGAGGCACGGAACAATTTAGTTCGCCAAGTGCCATCGACCAAGAGAGGCAGAGGATTCTTAAGAGATAAAAATCCTTAAAGGACTCGCCAAAAGCCCGCTAGACACTCTGGAAAAACCTTCGTGCTTACTTTTACGACCAATATTAATCGCACCATTACAGTCCGCATTAATTACAAGTCCAGCTTGAGAACGGTACAACCCACGCTTAACACGCCGACCACTAAAAGTATATTTGGTGGTGCTATTGGCTTGATAAGTCGGAATTGGGTCTCGATTGAGAGCGCTAGCCTTGCTAGTATAAGACTCTTCTTGTTCTCGATATTCAATCCCATATCGTTGACACAAAGCCGACAATTTTTGCCTCAAAAACTTTCAAGGTTTGTTGAGCAATATCGGTATGCAAAAGCCGATAATTCTCATTTCCTTTGCAAGTGTGATAGTTTGATTCGTAGCGAAGATACTTTTTTTCGGCAAAAAAGAATTGCCTTATAGAGTAAAGCCCTACATTGTAGAGGTTTTTGCTCAATCGGCAAAGGACACACAAGGCTGCATATTCTGCCTTGCTCAATCCTTTAATTTGATTCTTTTGAGTCAGGTACATTCGCCCAATCCTGTCGCTATATCGTAAAAGTATATCGATTTGTAGTCAATGTCAAGCCGTCCTTGTAGGACGGGGTTTCAGACCCAATTTTTGTGATGACCATTGAGTTTACCAAGTATCACGGTTTGGGCAACGATTTTATCTTAATTGATAATCGCGACACTCCCGAACCCCTCATTACACCCGATCGCGCCATCGCCCTCTGCGATCGCCATTTTGGGGTTGGGGCGGATGGGGTAATTTTTGCCCTTCCAGGACGAGAAAACACGGATTATACCATGCGGATCTTTAATTCCGACGGTTCGGAACCGGAGATGTGCGGCAATGGCATTCGCTGTTTGGCGCGTTTTCTGGCGGAATTGGAGGGGGGAGAAACCCCAGGACATTCTTATCGCATTCACACCCTGGCTGGGACGATTTCCCCGCAAATTGAGGAAGAAGGACGGGTTAGGGTGGATATGGGATTGCCACAACTTTTGGCGCAGGAGATTCCCACAACTTTAACCGATGCCGATGGCAAAGCGATCGCGCAGCCTTTGGAAGTGGGGGGACAAATTTGGACGGTGACTTGCGTTAGTATGGGCAACCCCCACTGCATTACCTTTGTCGAAGATGCCGAGGCGATCGCCCTCGCCGAAATCGGTCCGCAATTCGAGCATCATCCCGTTTTTCCCCAACGAACCAATACGGAATTTATTGAAATTGTTCAGCATAATTATCTAAAAATGCGGGTTTGGGAACGGGGTGCGGGGGCGACTCTCGCTTGCGGGACGGGAGCCTGTGCCACAGTAGTCGCAGGAGTTTTGAACGGGAAATGCGATCGGCAAACCACCGTCGAACTTCCAGGAGGATGTTTAGATATCCACTGGTCGGCGGAAAATGGGCGCGTTTATATGACCGGACCCGCAGAAGCAGTTTTTAGGGGCAAATATGAAGATCGGGAATAAATTTGACAGTTTCCTAAACTCTATTCCCCATTTCGTCATTGATAATTGATAATTGAGGTCGAGGGACGGGACCATCGCATTGTTCTTTGTCCAATCGACCTATCGATCATTGAAAAAGGGAGAGATTGCTGTGAGTGGAGGTATTTATCTCATTCAGGGAGACTATCACTTGGTCGCCATGAATGAACGGCCTTACGATTCGGAAGCATTGCTACAAGAATTGCTCGATAAATATCCCAACTTGTTAGGACTCGATCGCCCTGACGACGCTGTTGGGCCAGACTGGCTGATTGTCAAGCGCACGGGCAGCATTCCGACGGAAGATATTCGCATTGAACGTTGGTCTCTCAATCATCTTTTTCTGGATCGCAAGGGAATTCCTACCCTTGTCGAAGTTCAGCCTGATGATGAGGATGACATTCGCAAGGAAACCATCGGGCAAATGCTCGACTATGCTGCAAATGCTGCCGTATATTGGCCGGTTGAGTCAATTGTGGAACAGTTTGAAATTAACTGTCGCCGTCAAAATCGCGATCCTGAGCAAGTTTTTGAGGATTTTCTCGGCACGGACATCGACGAGAGGGAGTTTTGGCAACGGGTCAAAACGAATCTACAAGCGGGAAAAATTCGCTTGATCTTTGTTGCCAATCGCATTCCACCGGAAGTACAACGGGTGGTGGAATTTCTCAATAAGCAAATGGATCCGGCAGAAGTTTTGGCTGTGGAAATCAAGCAGTACATTAGTCCGGAACATGGCATGAAAACTCTCGTTTCTCGGGCGATCGGGCAAACTGTGGAGGCGCGTCAGAAAAAATCCAGTACAACTCGCGAACGACGACGACGCTGGGAGGAAAATTCCTTTTTCTCTGAATATCTGGCTCGCTATGGTGAGGATGAAGCGGCGCTAGTCCGCGAGATCTATGATTGGGTCAATGAAATTCCTCATCTCCATCTGCAATGGGCAACAGGGGATACTTATGGCGGATTTGGTGCTAGGTTTACCACTGCCAATGGTCTGACAGAATTATTCTTTGTTGGCATTGATGGCACGATTCAAATTGTGTCTGATGTTTATGCAGCTTTGTCTCCTTTTGATGAGGAGGAAGAATGGAATGAATTGCGAAATCGTTTGAGTTCAATTGGTTTGGCATTACCCATCGATCCCAGTGAAAAGCGGTTGCCCAATATTCACTTGTCAACATTGCCGAATGAAGAGGCGTTAGAGCCAGTTCTTAGTACCTTTGACTGGATTATCGCGCGAGTTAGAGAAGAAACTGTTTAGTTTTTTTGGGGAATCGGCAACAGAGAGGAATGCAATTAAGATTTTTTAAACGCTGGGTTGGCGCGATCGCGATCG
>NZ_JAYGHV010000203.1:0-6461 GCF_034932145.1 Spirulina sp. 06S082
TTTCTTGAGTCGGTAAATCGGTAGCCGTACCAACAATTTTCCCTTCGTTTAAACTAAAACGAACCTTCCAAAATTCTCTAGTAATTGTTCTAATATTTGGAGAAATATTAAAAACTTCTTCTATTTTTCGATCTATCATATCTTGACTTATTTCTGCAAATCTCTCAGAATTTTCTAATTCTTCTAGTTGCAGATAAAATTTAGATAGTTCATTCATTTGCTTATCTGTAAAATCGGGAACAGGGATTTTTTTTGTCGGTTTGAGGTCAATTCTATGTCTACCAATTCCCCATGCAGGACTAACAAAAAAAAGATAATATTTAATGAGACTTGAATTCAAGAAAATAGTAAGTGACTGTAAATATTGAGCGTCACTCGGTTTCCCCGAAATTCCTACATGAGGATTAGGAATTACAAAATCTAGATCGCTGTAAGCTATAAAATTAGGATGAATGACTAAATGGGGAGCAGAAATTAGTCTTAATCCTGCTGGTCTTCTAATATAACAATTTCGTTCTGTCATTTTTTTGAGTATTTTTTTTGGCACACTATAAATAAATGATGATTTATTCATTGCCTCAATATTCAGCAATTGTTTATCTATTAATGAAGACTCTCTAACAACTTCACTTTGTTTTTCAACACTTAATTTAGAAATATCTTTCCATTCTAATCCTGATGTAATATTCCATCCTTTTTCTTTACATAGTTCTCCAATTGTTTTAGAAAACAATCGATTCAAACGTTGTATAATTTTTTTGTCTCTATAGCTTCCCCATAACGCTAATTTCCACGGCAACATCTCTCCTGTTTCAATATCATTGTGAGATATTGCTTGAATCTCATTTTCATTAATTGTAATTGTCCAAGTTTGATTTTGTCGCTCTTCTTGCCACGACTTATTAGAAATTTGATTTATTCTAAAAGGAGCATAATGAATGAAGTTAGGTTTAATACCGTCTGCATTTCCTATTTTATAAACAATTGTAGCCACAGCAACTTTTGCTCGTTTATAAAATAATACTCTTGCTAAATGAGAAAAATTTGTTACTCTTCTAATTTCATGTTGTTGAAAAAAATCTTTGCGATATTTTTCAGATTCACCATTAAAAAGACTGGGTGCATGAATAAGTAAAGCGACATAACCAATTGTTTTCTCCAATTTCAGCAGATCGGTAACTCTCCAAGTAAATGCTTCACAAACTCGGTTTCCTGTAACTGTTTTTTGAGAATAAGTTTTCAGCCAATTTCGGATATATTCTTCTCCTTTCGTTTCTTTTTTCAGTTCTATAAAAGGAGGATTTCCGATAATCCAATCAAATTTTTCATTTCTTTTCCAAAATTTAGAGAGATCGTCAAATAGATCGCATTCAAAAACTCTCTCATTATGTAATTTAGGAAATTTAAAATCTTGATTTTTATGTAAATCGGGAGGATCTATATAGTCCAGCATTGTGAGAATTAAGCTGAATTCAGTGATATAACAAGCATCTCGATTTCGTTCAACCCCATAGCAACTTTCTAAGAGAATTTCTTTTACTTTTTCAGGAGAAACTCTTTCATAAAAATTCTTTTGAGCTTCTTTTTCAATTAATCGACGATATGCAAGCACAAGGAAAATTCCTGAACCACAGCAAGGATCGAGAATTTTCATACCTTTTTCTAAAGGTCTTACAGAATTCAATTCAGATATCATATAATCGGCCAATGGTTCGGGAGTATAGATTGCGCCATGCTTTTTACTTTTTCCTTGGCTGCGTAAGAACTGCTCGTATATTGACGAAAGTAATTCAATGGGAATATATTCAAACTTATATGCCTCAAAATCAAGATGAAGTTGTCCTGATTCGATGTCGTCACCTTTAAAAACAGAAGCAACTAAGCGAATTTTCTCATCCGAAGGTGCATTCTTTCCAGACAAAGGTAAAGGAAAAATATCACCTTCAAAACGCTCTTCTAAAACTTCTATAATACGTCTTAAGCCTTGTAAAGTCGCATTTCGACTCAAAACACTATCAAGATTGATTTGCTTTTCCTCTAGCCATCGATCTGAAAGAATTCCCCGATCGCGCAGATAGCGAATATAGACATATTTACCAATCAAAGCATGAGCGATAGATAATTCTAAACCCTTGTTTGTGAGTCGCTTGCCGAGCTTTTCGAGATTGTTTAATAAATGAACATCAACTCGGCGATCTACAGTTAAATTTTCTGCTTGGACTTTCCAAATATTACCCGAGTCAATCGATTCTGCAAATAAATAATCTAATTGTTTCTCGATCTGAGAAATTTCATTAACTGTACCGATCAATCCTCGTTCTTTCGTTTTAGCAGAATAATCAAATCCCGTATAAACTCTAATTTGATAGGGAAGAACGACAACTAAAAAGGGAACATAACCAAGATTCCATAGCTTACAATGAATTTCTCTGGCTTCTTCTTCTGTCTTGGCTTCAGCAACGCAAACTACCGATCGCCGAGGTAATATCTCGTCACTGGGAGGACTTGTCCTAAAAACATAAGTTCCTTGAACTCCGGCTTTATGGGCTGCACGAAAGAGATGTTCTGTAGAGGGATGAGGATTACTGCGCGGGCGATCTGTTGCAATATAATTCTCAGAACCCTCATAATTAAGGATGCCAAGCAATTCATTCAGTTGCATGATATCCTCTCCTTTACTTAATTACAACAACTCTTTTAAGACAAATATACTATGTATCTTAACGAGCTAGGAGAAGATTGTAACAAAGATTTGTATTCATACTTGACTGAATTTATTTTACGATCGCGATCGCATCTTTAGAATATCGCCAGCACCTGCAATTTGATTGCGAGACAAAAAAATCGTCAGAATAAAAGACTCTGACGATTATATTGATATGAATAACTTTACTGAACTGCTAATTCAACTACCTTGGTAAAGGCTTCAGGATCGGCAACTGCCAATTGAGCCAACATTTTCCGATTGATTTGAATATCGGCTTTCTTTAACTTGCCCATCAGTTGACTGTAGCTGATATCGTGTAGTCTGGCGGCGGCATTAATCCGCACGATCCAGAGACGACGAAAATCGCGCTTGCGACGACGGCGATCGCGATAAGCCGATCGCAATGCCTTCATTACTTGCTGATTAGCGGTGCGAAATAGCTTAGAGTGAGAACCTCTAAACCCTTTCGCCATTTTGAGGATTTTCTTACGGCGCTTGCGGGCAACATTGCCGCGTTTTACTCTAGTCATGGTTTTAATGTACCCGTTTTAATAAGGTGGAACAATGGGAAAAGAAGAAAAAAAGTAGAATTCGCATCAGCGCGATCGCACTTGAGCCAATTCCGCAAAAATCTACATATACGGCATCATCAAATGCACATTTTTTTCATCGCTCTCGTGTACCAATGATAAATTAGAGAGACGGCGGCGGGTGCGTTCGGCGGATTTATGATCGAGTAAGTGGTTTTTATTGGCCTTGCGACGGCGAATTTTACCGGTTCCAGTCGCTCTAAAACGTTTAGCGGCGGCTCGACGAGTTTTCAATTTGGGCATGGTTTTGTCTAAATTCGACACAATTTATAATCATATCGCACTTGGAAAGAGATAGGCAAGCATTTTTTCTCCCCATTATCCAATTACTCAGCATCCACTCATGACAATTTGGCAAGTCGATCTTTATCAATCTTCCCGTTTAAGTACCGAAACCCAAGCAATCTGGGAATTGATAATCTGCGATCGCCAAGGAAATCTCATCCATACAGCAACTTGTCCCCAACAAGAGATTAATATCGATTGGCTCGCGGTTCAATGGCAAAAGATTAGCCAAAAATCCCCCGATCGCCTCCAAGTCTTTCGCCCTCAATGCGCTAACTTATTGGCAGAAGTTGCGAAACAACTGGAAATTCCCCTAGAAACCACGCGACACGCGATCGCCATCAAACAACTCCTGAGACAGCGCCATGAGTCTGTAAGCGTCATAAAACCGCCCCCTCAGCCCCTTCCCGATCGCCTTTGGGGGGAAAGATGGCGTTTTGCAAATTTACCTGCGGAGGAAAGCGTCAGGAAATTTCGCGATCGCCCGATTCCCATTCTCGATATTCCCGACGACTTCGATCCGGTTAAACTCGGTCTAGCTTCCTCTATTCTCCTTCCTGGTATTATTATTGAAGGTGGGCGGCGATCGATGCAACTAGCTCGTTGGTTGCAAGAAGTCCGACCTTATTGCCTAGATTATATTCCCACGGAAGTTGGATTATCTGGGGGAATTGTGTTAGAAGCAGGATTATGCGATCGCTGGATTCTCCAGACTTTTTCCGATCCAGAAGTCTCTCATGCTGCCCAACAATATCAACAAAGATTGCAACAGAGTCAGGGGTTACATTTTCTTCTCATCCAACCCGATAATTTTAATGCGAATTATACGGGATATTGGTTATTAATGAGGGAAGAAAGATAATTATATTCGCACCTTAATTGCCCATGTACCTTAGACAAAAAACCTTAATTGCGATCGGCAGCCTCCTAACCGGTTTAATTGCCGTTCTTTCCATCAGTTTATCCCTTGTTTTTTTAAGCAGTTTTTCGCAACTCGAAAAACAAGATACTCGTCAGAATGTACAAAGAGCGATCGCCGTTTTTCAAAAAGAACTTTCTCTCCTCAATATTCTAGCAGAGGATTGGTCTCATTGGGATAATACCTACAATTTTGTTAACACTCGCGATCCGAGTTTTCTAAGTACCGATTTACGTCCTCCAACCATCGAAAAATTAGATTTTAATTTTGTTTCTATTCTCGATCTGCAAGGAAAACTTGTTTTTGCCACGGAATTTTACGACGGAGAAATCAATCGAAATGTTACTATTCCTCCCATTCTGACACAACAGCTATCTCCCAATCGTCTTCGCTTGTCTAGTGAGGGTTCTGATAGCAGTATTAAAGGATTTTTCGTATTAAATAAACAGATTGCAATCCTTGCGGCACATTCAATTTTAAACAGTGAAAAAAACAAACCTATTCGCGGAACTTTAGCATTTGGACGCTATATCGATGACGAAAGAATGCAAGAAATTGCCAAGCAAGTTCAACTCTCTTTAAAGATTTATCCTTTAGAAGATCGCCCACTTCCAGAAAACTTACAATCCCTTCGCGATCGGTTAGAGAAACAAGAGAATTTAAACCCTAATGAAACTGCAATCTTAACTCAAACACTCAATGCTGAAGAAATTTCCGGTTATACAATATTTCGCGATCTTTACGATCGACCGATATTTCTTTTACAAGTTACTACCCCTCGTGATATTTATCATCAAGGTCAAAAGAGCTTATACTATTTGATTTTTTCTTTATTTATTGTTGGCATTATTTTTAGTATTGGCATGATTGTTCTTCTGGAAAGAATGATTTTATTACGATTGAGCCATGTTAGTAAAACCGTCCGAAAAATTGGCAAAACTCGCGATCTCTCTCGAAGAATTTCAATCCCAGGCAAAGATGAATTAAACTCTCTTGCTAATACAATTAATTGGATGCTATCTTCTCTAGAAATCAGCGAACAAGAATTAGAGAAAAAACAAAAACGATTAGAAGAAGAACAAGAAAAAGCCGAACAATTGTTACTTAATATTTTGCCCCATGCCATTGCTCAAACTCTAAAAAGTGACCAAAGTGCGATCGCGGAACATTTTGATGAAGTGACTATTTTATTTGCCGATATTGTTGGTTTTACGGCTTTATCTGCTCAATTATCCCCGATTGAATTGGTCAAGTTACTCAATGAAATCTTTTCCCAGTTCGATAAATTAGTCGATGAATTTGCGTTAGAGAAGATTAAAACAATTGGTGATGCTTACATGATTGCGTCAGGTTTACCTCTTCCTAGGTCGGATCATGCAGAAGCGATGGCAGATATGGCATTAGCGATGCAAAATGCTGTAGAAAAATTTCAACAAAAATACGAACAATCTTTGCAAATTCGGATTGGAATTAATACCGGTGTTGTGGTTGCAGGGGTAATTGGTAAAAAGAAATTTATTTACGATCTGTGGGGAGATGCGGTGAATATTGCTTCGCGTATGGAATCATCGGGAGAACCTTCTGCAATTCAAGTGACAGAAGCAACTTATGCCCGTTTAAAAGATACATTTGATTTGGAAAAAAGAGGAACAATTCAAATTAAAGGAAAAGGGGAAATGGTAACGTATTGGTTGAGAGGTAGAAAAAAGATAAGCTAAAATAAGGTTATTGCCCCGAGTCGCTCAAAACTCTTGCATTTTCGTGGAAAATTTCTGGGTAGATTGGCGATCGCAGCGATAAAACTACCATTGTGTATACCGGATAGCCTCCAGAATCGCTCTGTCGGCTTTTTCAGCAAGCTCTATTTAGACAGGTCTAGGCTTGTAATAAGGCGATCGTGAATGTATAATCAAGAGTAGACAACGCTCAGAAAGGTTGACTTGTAAGGGTTTATCTATAA
>NZ_JAYGHV010000204.1:0-6430 GCF_034932145.1 Spirulina sp. 06S082
AGCTCCCCCATCTCCCCACACACTCCCCACACACTCCCGAAAAAATTCCCCGTCTGGTATTATGATTGATGTTGTTCTTTAACAAAACGGGTTAGGATTCAAGCGTTATGGATATTTTGACATTAGGTTGGGTTGGTTTGCTGGCGCTCTTTACTTGGTCGATCGCAATGGTAATTTGGGGTCGTAACGGATTTTAAAGATTTAGGAGTCTCAAAAGCATGGAAATCTCAACCCGTATGCCTTTGATCAGTATTCTGTTTCTGGTTGCTGTTTTACTTCTTGGGGTTATCAGTATCGGAATTCTGTATTTATCTGTGTTAGAGTGGCGCGATCGCCGTCGTGCATCGGATGATAAAAGAATAAATTGATTGTGATTTTCACTCTCCTCTAACTCCCCCTTGTTTAAGGGGGAATTATTTGCTTATCACTTTTGACAATTATCGCAATGACCGCAGCGAAAGGCGATCGCCTCTTCTGCAAAACCAAAAGCGTTCAATAAAAATTGCCAGCGACAGCCGCGAGTTGTCAAATATTGCTGCATTTGTTTGAGAATTTGTGTTTGTTTTGCACTTAAATGCTGCAAAGATCGTTGTAGAGACGTTGCATTCAACGTCCCTACAAGACGATAATTAAAAGGGTCTTGCCATTCTAATTGTTCTGCGCTATGGAGTAGAGATAAGGCGATCGCACCTCCAGGAAATTGTTTGCTTATTGCTTCGATTTGTCCGCGATCGGGAAGACTTTGGGCGAGTTTTTGTGCTTTCCTGTACTGTTTTTCTTGCTTTTGGGCAAAAAATGTATTACGCTGTTTATCTTCTGGATTTAATAATCCCGTCGGTTCGCTCATTAAAGTTAACGCCTCAGCGACCTTTCCATCTCGCCCTCCTCGTCCAACTTCTTGGATATATTCCGATAGTAATTGCGGTGCTTGGAAGTGTACCACCCAGCGAACATTCGGCTTATTAATCCCCATCCCAAAAGCACTGGTACAGACAACAAACTGAGTCTTTCCTCGTAACCAATTATCCTCAATTTCTCGTCTCTGTTCCGCACTTAACCCCGCATGATAAGCCTCAACATTATATTTTAATCTGGCAAACCATTGCGCCAACTCTTCACTTTCGAGACGCGATCGCACATAAACCAATCCTGCTTGTTTTCTCTTGCTTTTAATAAATTTTAACATCTTTTGTTTGCGCCCTCGCGGAGTCCAAACAATTTGCACGGTTAACTTAAGATTTTTGCGATAAGGACTGAGGAGAAAAGGTTGAGGCTGTTTTAATTGCAAACAGCGAGTAATTGTTTCTCTTGCATGAGGATCTGCTGTAGCCGTAAAAGCGGCGATCGCAATTCTCGACCCAGAAGGTTTAGACTGAAGTAAAGTCGGACGAACTGCCCCCAAACGCCGATAAGCCGGACGAAATACCTCTCCCCATTGTACGAGGCAGTGAGCCTCGTCAAGAATTAAGCCATTAATCTTTAAATCCGGTTGAATTAAACATTGCCAAACCGGAGAACTTAATAAAGTTTCTGGAGAAAGGTAAAGCAAACGTAGGGTTTGTCGTTCTAGTTTTTTAAATATTTGTTTGCGCTGGGAAGAAGGGATTTGACTGTGGAGAGAAGCAGCCGGAAGATTGCGATCGCGCAATTCCTGTACTTGATTTTCCATCAATGCAACCAAAGGAGAAACCACCAAAGTTAATCCCGTTTGTAACAAAGCCGGAAGTTGAAAGCAAATCGACTTTCCTCCCCCCGTTGGTAAGACAATTAGCGCATCTTGTCCCGACAGCAAACTACGAACGATTTCTCCTTGAGGGGGTCTAAAATCGTCATAACCCCAAATCTTCTGAAAAGTTTCTCGAACAGTTTGCCAATCCATTTTGCACCCTGATTAAATTTCTTGCCAATCACGAGCATCGACAAACAAAGATAAATGTTTCACATTTGTAGTTGCCACGATCGCATCGTATCCCATCTCCTTAACCATCATAGCCTGAGCCGCTAAAATAACATCACCATCAAGCGCTTGCGGGTCTGCGGTGGGTCTTCCTCTACGTCGTACATCTGCCCAAAGTTCTGCTGCTTTCAGCATTATTTCTGTAGTCAGAGGATGATATTCCAAAGCTCTCTTAAAAGTATCTAATCGTCTCAAACTGGAGACTTTATTAGCGCGAATTAATTCGCGCCTAACTTCATAATCAGAGATTTCTGGAAGTACGACCATTCCTTCTCGTACTAATAAAGATTCTAACCACAGTTGACAGGATTGAACGATAGGGGAAGATGCTCTAGGATTAACAATCATTCCTAGAGGTCCAGTATCTAACAGAATGGCTCTACTCATATCGAACAAGATAAAATTAAATAGAAACAGGGTTTTCTTCTAGGGCTTTCTGGAGATATTCCCATGTTTCCGTGTGTTCTTGTTCGTCTCCATGTTCTCGCCAGTGTCGCAATAGTGCAAGTGTTGCTTGATTTTTCCGATGACGTTCCTCTTTGGACATATTCAGACTCGCTTCTAGGGGATCGATCGCCTTTTCTGGCTTTGGATTTACGCTATCCTGAAACAATTTAATCATTTGCAGTAAATTCCCCCAATGTTCTTGAGGAATTTGCGCGATCGCCACAATCATATCCTCGATAACAACATTATTTTCCTCTGTCATACACACCTCCTTAACGCATCAAAACGATCTAATTCTTCAAGATTAACATAAAGAAGATAAAATTTCCCATGTTTCTTTTTGCTCTTCTACATCATCATCATTATCCCATTCTTTTAACAAATCGCTTAATGCTTTTTGTCTCGCAACCTCTATAATCGGATCGGGATTTTCTAATTCTTCCTTTAACTGGAGATAAGGATCGATCGCCTTTTCTGGCTTCGGATTTGCGCTATCCTGAAACAATTTAATCATTTGCAGTAAATTCCCCCAATGTTCTTGAGGAATTTGCGCGATCGCCACAATCATATCCTCGATGACAACATTATTTTTCTCTGTCATACATACCTCCTTAACGCATCAAAACGATCTGATTCTTCACTGTAACAGAAAAATTTAGATAGGTGCAGCGTCTGTTAATAATTTATGAATCCATTCCTGTAAAATAGGATTAACAATTTCTGGAGCCTCATCTTGAGGACAATGACCCAATCCTTGCAAAGGAATAAATCGTTCAATAGTGGGAAAATCAGCAATTTTTTGTCCTAACTCAAGAGGTTCCCAAGGGTCTTCCGTTCCCCATAATACGATCGCCGGACAAGGTAAAATCGGAATTAAATCTTCGGGTAAAGGTCCGCGAGAATAGTTGCTAAAAGCAATAAAAACATCCGCAGCCCCCGCATCCGCAGCCGGCTTCATTAAAATAGCGATTAATTCATCGGTAACGGCTTCCTTGCGATGATATGCTTGCAAAAGAATATTTCTGACAATTTTAGGTTGAGCGAACTGCTGAAAAAAGAAATGTCCGAACCATTTTTGTGTTAATAAATTTTGCATTATCGGTGCAGAGAGTCGTTGATACCACGGTAATTCTTGGCGCTTGCGATCGTGTAGCAAACGCAAAGAAAAATTAATCGCAGCGACACCTAATACCCAGTCAGAATGAGAAACTGCTGTTTGCATTGCAACAATACAACCAATTGAATTACCCACTAAAAAGGCAGGAGAACCCACGACTTCTTGACAAAAATCTGCAATTTGTTGCGCCCAAGTCTCAAAAGTATACTCAATTTCTAGATCGGGTTTAGGTTTCGCAGAAGCACCAAAACCAATTAAATCGATCGCATAACAGCGCAGGGTTTGACCCAAAACCGGAAGATTTTTACGCCAGTGTCCCCAAGATGCCCCAAAGCCGTGAATCAGAACCACTGAGGCCCCCTTCTTCACCACAACTTTGATAGCAAATATCAAACCCCCTCCACTGCCATATTTTCGGTGCGGTAGGATTTGAAATTGTTTCTGTTGCAGTCATGGCGATCGCTCCTGATTTTTTCCCATCCAATCTTGTAGAATAACAGAAAAGTATTGAATCTTTCTTCAATTCTTGGCATTATGGCAACAACAACAGTTCCTCTCGAAATTACTTGGGAAAAGTTACCCGAAAACTATATTCTCCCCGACGACCCCGTGGATAATATTCATCAACCCCTCCTTGCGGAAGCGCTAACGGATAGCCTCGAACTGGCAGGTAGAATCCCTGAGAATGCCCTCACAGGCTCGAATTACGGCATCTGCGCCACCGTTAATAGCAAAATGGTCGTCAAAGCCCCCGATTGGTTTTATGTCCCTTCCATTCGCGTTCCACATAGTGAAGTCGATCGCAGTTATACCCCTCAACTGCAAGGGGAACCTCCCGCGATCGTGATGGAATTTCTCTCGGAAACCGAAGGGACGGAATATTCCACCAAACCCACTTATCCCCCCGGTAAATGGTTCTTTTACGAACAAGTTTTACGGGTCCCCGTTTATGTTATTTTCGACCTAGCAGAAGGTATTGTAGAGGTTTATCGCCTTGATTCCTCGGGACGCTACCGAGAAGAAACCCCCGATACCCACGATCGCTATTGGATAGCCGAACTTTCCCTATTTTTGGGACTTTGGCCAGGAATCCGACACAATCGAGAGGGGGACTGGTTGCGTTGGTGGGATGAAACGGGTACGCTTCTGCTTTGGGGATCGGAATTAGTTCAACTGGAACGCGATCGCGCTGAACTGGAACGAGAACGTGCCGAACAAGAACGCGATCGCGCCGATCGCCTCCTTGCCCAACTGCGAGAAGCAGGCATCGAACCTAATTTGCAATAATGGTAGTATACGCAGACATCGAAGTTGCAGCCGATCGCCTTGCCGGAGTTGCCCATCGCACTCCGGTGATGACTTCACGGCAATTTAACGAAAAAACTCAAAGTCAGGTGTTCTTTAAGTGTGAAAACTTCTTCAAATTCTTAAATAGATCGTTAAGCAGCCTGTTAGATAGATGAACAGACCCACCATTATTTTTGTAGATGAGGAACAATCGGTTTTAATCGACTTACAAAACCAATTGCAGGAGTATTGTGCAATAGACCCTTCCCGAAAAGATTACGCGATCGCCTGGGCAAAAAGCGGTCAAGAAGCCCTAGAGATTTTGGTAAATTTGCAAGCAGAAGAGAGAGAAATTCCCTTTATTATTTGCGATCGCCTTTTTTTGGGAACAGAAAAAGAAGAACTTCTCGTTAAGTTACACGAGATTGCACCGCAAATTTTGAAAATTTTACTAACTGGAGAAACCAACGCCAAAATTGTCGGCAATCTCATCAATAAAGCTGGAATTTATCGCTATATTGCCAAACCTTGGGATTCTCAGGAATTAAAGGCGATCGTTCGGGAAACCTTAGAATGCTATCAAAGGCAAAAACAACTGGCGGAACACAATCAGTTTTTAAAAGATTTAAACACAACTTTAGAGCGGAAAGCGATCGAGCGCAACGTCGAATTAACCGCCGCCAATCAAAAACTAGAGGCAAAAATCGTTGAAAGTAGCGCCCTCGCCCAAAAGCTGCACGCATCGGAACAAAAAATCCGTGCTATTTTCGAGGCGATGACGGATATTGTCCTCATCGTAGACGAGAAAGGCAATATTGAAATTGCTCCCACTAATCCCCAGTATTCTGAACCTGTTGAAGATAATCCTCTCGATCGCACCGTCGAACGCTTTTTGCGCCACGATAATATTCAAACATGGCTCGAACAAATACGGCAGGTAGTAGAAGAACAAAAAACCCTCAATTTTGATTACAGTTTGCCCATTGGCGATCGCGAAATCTGGTTTTCTGCCAGTATCTCCCCTTTACCCGCAGGATCGGCAATCTGGGTCGCCCGAGATATCAGCCAACGCAAGCACGTCGAGGCCGCCCTCCAAGAAGCCAAAGAAGCAGCAGAACAAGCCAATACCGCCAAAAGTGCCTTTCTCGCCAATATGAGCCATGAATTGCGAACTCCCCTCAATGCCATTCTCGGGTTTGCCCAACTGTTGGTCAATGACGAGACGATTTCGCCCGATCGCCGAGAACAATTACAAATCGTCAAGCGTAGTGGCGAACATTTGCTCACCCTCATTAATGACGTTCTCGAAATGGCCAAAATTGAAGCCGGACGCATCAGCCTAGATGTGAGTGACTTCGACTTATATGCTTTACTAGATTCCCTCGAGGCGATGCTGCAATTAAAAGCCAAATCAAAAGATCTACAACTGTTTTTCGAGATCGCCCCCGATGTACCCCAATACGTGCGAACCGACCAACGCAAACTCCGTCAGGCGTTAATCAACTTACTCGGAAATGCCCTCAAATTTACCAAATCGGGTTTTATTGCGTTACGGGTCAAGTCAGCGATCGATAAGAAAACAAAAACCCCCACCTCCCCCCACTCCCCCACCTCCCCCATCT
>NZ_JAYGHV010000205.1:0-6411 GCF_034932145.1 Spirulina sp. 06S082
CAGTCTTGGTTATGGGGAATTGCGATCGCCAGTGTAAATCCTTTTGCGATTCTCTTTTCTCGGAAAATTTGGATTCCTGATATTCTTGCACCCTTTTGTTTTTTAAGTTTTGTCGGTCATTGGTTCAGAAGGAAATTTTGGGGGAGTTTTTTCTGGGGTGCTTTTACACTTCTAAGCGGTCAAATTCATCTCGGTGGTTTTGTTTTTACGGCTGGCTTATTTTTCTGGACGATCTGGCACGATTATCAACAAAAAAGCCTAGGAAAAATTGCTTGGTTGGGTTGGTTCTGTGGTTCTTTCATTGCGAGTATTCCTCTGTTTTTCTGGCTAAGAGAAGCATTACCGCAATGGCAAGGTGTACGTTCTTCCGTTGTCGGTCTTCTCGTCCCTAAATTTTACAGCCAATGGATAACAAGTGCATTAGGAGTGAATATGAGTTACTCCTTGAAAGATGTATTTTGGTCTGATTTTCTGCGAGAACCGATTTTGTTAGGAATACCCACTTATTTAATGATTCCCGCTCATTTATTTCTCATTGGTATAGGTCTATATCCATTGTATCATTGGTTGAGACAATCGAGGCGTATTTCTTTGCGAAAAATTGTACCGAAAAAAGATGATTCTCAATTAGTTTTTTATTTGAAAGCGATGGGGTTAGGAGTGGGAGGAACATTTACTTTATCAGCAATAAATTTTGTACCTTACTATATTCCTGTTGTGCTTCCTTTTCCTTTCTTTTGGTTAGCTCGACTCTATGAAAATAAACTCAGATTTTTACTGGCGATCGTTTTATTACAGTTATTAATAAGCATAACTTTTCTGACTTTCATTCATTATACGGGAGGATCGGAATATTCTGATTATGGTCTTACTTATAAAACTCAGTTGACATTGAAACAGTAAGAAATAAAACAGTAGAATAACATTATCTATTATATTTCGTTTGGTAAAACCTGAAACGATGGATTATTATTTTCCCATTTTCTAATGTCTTTGTAAAGCTGTGTATTGCAGAAATAGCTGAATTCATAAGCAAGCCGTAAATCGCGTTCAAGACTATCTGGTTTAATTTCCTCTTTGGATATTGTAGATTCACCAATTTTGCGTAATACTTTACGCAAACCAACGGATAGAATAGCAACTAGATCGTGACCGCAACAGATTTGCCAAGGATCATAAGAGTTCTTTTTCTTATTTCTTAGTCGCTGTTGAAATGATTCATCTTGCAGCAAATAATTATTAGATTTATTCTGAATCTCTTTAATGAACTTCACTTCATCCAGTTCTAGTGTCTTCTCATTAATAAAATGACTAAATGTAAGGTTATCGAACTTTAGATTTAATCTTTCTTCTTCAGAAGTTAGGCGCAGATAACCTATTTTTGCTGCGGCTGTAAGCAATTTTTGTCTAAGATTGTATTGAAACGTTTCAATTTTATTTTCTGAAACAAACTCAGAAACGATTTTATCAAGAGATACTGATTGAATGAGCATAGTTTCAAGATCGTGAGTGTCTGTACGCAACAAGTTAGGGCTATTATAGGAAGGCGATATAATGCGATCGAAGTCTGCATCAACAATCGCTAAAACTCCATAAAAACTCTCATTTTCAAAAATTTGCAGGACGGAAATTACTCTATTTTTACTAGAAGGTTTTCCTGAAATAGGTACAATTTGACAAGTCAATTTATTAACTAAACGGTCATAAAAAAGGCGATCGGATATACCTTCTACTAAAAGGAATGTTCCACGAAACACAGCACGTAGCATTCTAATTTTGTTAGCATCAGCTTCAATTGAACGAAATTCTTTCACGATGAGACTCCTTTTAATTCTACCGTCAAATCCCAGCGATCCTGAATAATATCGGGTGAATGAGTTGTCATGAGAATATCTATATTAGCTAACTTTGTAATCTCTTGTAAATCTTTTAAAAACTGAACTTGCCATCCTAAATGAAGTGATATTTCAGGCTCATCAATTAAAACTAGAGAGTTTGGTTCAACTTTAAAGAGTAGTTCATAGAGCAGAACTAATTCATGTTGTTCTCCAGAGGATAAATCAGTTGGAGAAAGTATTTTTTTATCATGTTTTGTAGTAAAAATAAAGCCTTTTTCTTTGCTGAAATTTATCTCTTTACAAGAATATTCAAATTTCTTATTGATGATTTCTCTTAATAAATCAATCTTGCTTGCAATTTCATCAAAAACGCTTAGTTTCTTTTTAACATCTTCGATATAAACCGATAAAATGTTTTTTGTGCTTTCATCAATTGTCTGAGGTTGAATTTGAAAATCAGAGCTTTTGTCTTTATCTAACAATCCAACTTCTATAAGGCGAGAACGTTTTTTTTCAAGTTCATCTAATTGTAGACGAAGTTGATCATCTACTAAATCTGGTGCTGTTTTTTGTTCGACTAATCTTGCTGGAAATGTGCGATCTAGAGCTTGAGAAGTTGTTCCATATTCTGTTAATTTTGCTTTAATAATACCTGCAATTTCACTAGAATACTCAGAAACAGTAGCTGACATTGGAAGAGGGGATTCAAAATATCTGGGATGTCTTTGAGAAGATGTGTTGAATAAGCGCTGAGATTCAATAATACGAACATGAATACTATTGCGAACTTCAGTTAACCACTCTGGTTCAGATCCTAAGAGCCTGAATTTTGATGGTAATACATCTTCAAATCTTTCGATTACTTCTTCTAACGAAAGTATTTCGTCAGTAGGAGTATATAGCCAACGTTGAAGGGCAACACGATCTAGTCCTGGTATTATATCATCGAATATATTCATGGGAAAATTAATATCGGGACGAATATTATCTTTTACTTTTATAGGAGTAAAAATTATCGGTTTTGATTGGGATTGCTGAAATGTAAAAGTAATTTTATCCTTTTTATTTACTCCATTTGAATCTTCAGATTCTTTTTTTATTGCAAGGCTACTATTGTCATTAAAATCAACTCGAAAATTGTTAAATGGAATAGTCCAGAAAATTGAGTGCTTTGAATTAAATAATCCATTGAGCATCTTCAAAATAATGGTTTTTCCAAAACCATTAGGAGCATGAATAATAGTAATTCGATCGCTCATATTTAATGGGATTACATGATTGAAAATCCCAAATAAGCCGCTCACAGAAATCTGTTTGATTCTCATGTTTTTTCTCCTCTCATCATAAATTCAAATTATAATCGTTTTAGACCAATCCTGTTCAACTTCTTTCTTAATATTCTACAATTTTACTTCAAGTTACAACTTATCTGTTAAAACAAAAGTATTGCTCATGGAGAGAAATAGCGATCGCCAAAAATCCTGTAAAGATAAGCAATATCCTTACAGGAAATCTTGAGAAGTAAAATAAATTTTAAACTGCAACTGCTTCGCGACTAGACCCGAAAGTTTCCTCAAAAAGCACTTGAGATTCGCGAAAAGTTTGCTGAAGAAGTTGACGATCGCTTTCCCCTCGCAGTCCCAGATAAGGAAAATGATCTAACATTTCCCCGAATAAGCGATCGCAGTCTTCACGATATTTTACAGTGTCGAGGATGTGGACGTGCCAGACTTTATCCATTTCTCGGGTGGGGACGATACCCCGATCGCGGTAAAAGTATTGGAGGATGAGAAATTTGCGATATTCTTCGATCCCGTGGGTGGTTTCCTCGAGGGTTAATCCTTGTCCATCCTCTGGGTTCATTAATTTGTAGGCGATCGGACCGAAATCTGTTGCTTTAAGTTCTTCAAGAAAGTGGCGATCGCGATCGGATAAATCTTCTAATTTCATGGGTTTTTCTCTTTTGTCCAGATTGCAAGAAACAATCTGAATCTAAGTGAGGGAAGTTACGGAGAGGCAAAAACCTGCTCCGAGTGGTGAAAAACCTTATAAACTGGGAAAAATAGAGTTAGGGGAAGTTCTCAAACTTAAGAAAATCCCCCAACTTTATGTTTACTATCTCCTCAAGAGAGAAATGGCTAGACCGAGTTATGGACCCCGCGCAAAACAAAGAGCAAAACACCTTCTCGCAAGTCTCTTGGACTTTGCGGATGATTGTTTGGAGACGGAAGGAGTGCTGAAAATACACTGCAATAAACAAGCCCCCGATCGCCTCGTTTTCCAAACTAAAATTCGCTATCTCGAACAATTGACGGGAATGGGCGATCGCGCAAACCAATTAAATAGCCAGCAAATTAAGGAAGCGATCGCCCGCATGAAAGACTTTTTGGGCATTTTAGAGGATAATCGCGCTCAAACCCAAGGTTCCGATCGCTGGAATTTTACCCTCAAACTTTGGTACTCCTATCGCGAGAAAGAGAAAAACCTCGATCGCTTCGATCGCGAATGGGAAAGCAAACGACCGGAAAAATCCAAACAAGTGACGGGAGAATTAATACAGTCTCAGCACCAAAATTCTCCCCTAACAACGATAGAGGCGATCGAGGAAGAGACAAAAGCCCGAGAATATCCTTACCACAATCTTCCCGCCCGCGATCGCGCTGTATTTGTGGGCAGAACAAAAGAATTAAAGCAATTATTAGACTTCCTTGCAGCCCATAACCCCATCCATCGCATTAGTATAGAAGGCATGGCGGGCGTGGGTAAAACCACTTTAATGATGGAAGTCGCGCATCTTTGCTTAGAAGCGCGTCAAAACCAACGGGAGAAAGATTTTCCTCGCTTCGATGCGATCGTGTTTAGCTGTGCAAAATCCCATAGATTCCATGCAGGTCGCTTGTTACCGCGCTTGCAGAGAGAAAGCAGTCTCGGGGATATTTTTCGCGCGATCGCCAATACTTTAGACTGTCCTGGGATTCTCCGCAGCGACTTTTCCGAACAATTTCAGCGCCTGCGAGAGCGTTTGGGAAACCAACCCACCTTATTATTGTTAGATAATGCTGATACTCTCGAAGATCGCGAAAATATACTCGCTTTTTTATACGAATTACCCACGACTGTTAAAGTTTTGCTGACAAGTCGGGTACAAATACAACTCGATACAGGCATTCATCTGGATAGTTTGCCAGAAAAGCAGTCCTTAGAATTAATCGATTATCAGGCCAAACTCAAACAAATTCCCCCCAATACTTTTCGATCTCAACCTCTCTATGAAAAAACCGAAGGAAACCCCATGGCCATTGTTTACAGCATTGGTCAACTCGCTTCGGGTTATCCTTTCGAGACCGTTACAACTCGACTGCGATCGCCGACGGGAGAAATTGCTCGTTTTTGCTTAGAGGAGTTAGTTAAACCCTTGAGAGGACAACTCAGCCATCGCTTATTAATGGCGATCGCGCTTTTTGCAGCACCTCCCACCCAAACCGCGATCGCCTCTGTCCTTGGTGTTGAGGAGGCTTTTGCCCTCACGGATAGTTTGGCACACCTACAGCAACTTTCCCTGCTTAAACTGGAGGAGGGACGCTATCGGATGCTTTTTCTCACCCGCGAATATGCGATCGCCGCACTTGCAAACCATTCGCAGTTTGAGGAGGAAGCGCGATCGCGTTGGCTGACCTGGTATTTACACTTTTCGAGCCTCGAAGGAGAGTATCATTGGCGAGAGTGGCGCGATTATGGCCAATTAGAGTCAGACTGGGACAATATCCAAGCTGTTTTTGAATGGTGCATCGAGACAGGACATTATCCAGAAGCAAAGGTATTTTGGCGACAAATTAAAGGTTATAGCTACATTTACGGCTATTGGAATGAGCGTTTAAACTGGTTGGAAGGATTATTATCCATCGCGCAACAGCAAGGCGATCGCGATCTGGAGAGAGAAGTATTAGGCGATCGCGCTTGGACGTTGATGTTAATGGGAAAACCGGAACAACTTGCAGAAGCAGAAGACATCTTTGCAGAATTAGCCAAGGAAGTTCGCGAAATGAACCCCCAAGAGCGCTTAGAATTGTTACATTCTAGAGCAATTTTAGCCTTTGAACAACAAGACTTGAGCCTCGCACTGCAATGGTTTGAGTCAGAAAAGCAACTGCTTGCAACCATAGGAGGCGATCGCCGTCAAGAAATTCGCATTCAATATTATGAAGCGGGAATTTACTGCAAAATGGAGGATTTTCCTCGAGCCAAAACCCTCTATCAGCAAGCCCTCAAGCGATCGCGAGAGTTACAATGGCAACAACTCGAGGTCTATATTTTGAATTGGTTAGCTGAGATCGCAGTGATGACGGGGGAATTAGAGCAAGCCGAGGCACTATTGGCACAAAGCTGGCCGATGGCGCGATCGCGCAACGATCGCCGCTCAATTGCGTTTCACCAGCGCACCCAAGCCTATTTAGCGCGATCGCGCGGTTGCATGGATGCAAGCCAAAAAGCCGCTATAGTCGCGTTAAATCATTTCGAGGCTTTGGGGATGCGATCGGAGGCTGCCCAGATGCGGGAGTGGGGGGGTTAGGGG
>NZ_JAYGHV010000206.1:0-5974 GCF_034932145.1 Spirulina sp. 06S082
TCCACCGCGAAAACAAGCAGTTTTCATCTCGAAATAACGCCCGTATTCTTGCACTAAAATATCGGCTGCAACCTTGGATGCACCAAATAAACTATGAGTTGTGCGATCGATAGACATATCTTCTCGAATGCCATTTACATAAGTATGATTGGAGTCAATTTCCCAGCGTGTTTCTTGTTCTATTAGCGGCAAACGGTTGGGAGTATCGCCATAAACTTTATTGGTAGAAGTGAAAATAAAAGCAGCTTCCGGACAATAGTTGCGCGTCGCTTCTAATAAGTTCAAAGTTCCATTTGCATTAACGCTAAAATCCGTATGTGGATCGCGGGCTGCCCAATCATGGGAGGGTTGTGCAGCAGTATGAATAACCAGAATTATCTCCTTTCCGTATTGTTTAAAAAGATTTTCAATGGCTTCGCGATCGCGGATATCTATGGCAACGTGAGTATATTTTTCTCCTAAGTCTTTTTCCAAACGTTGGCGATTCCATGTCGTCGAAGCATCATCGCCAAAGAAAACCCGTCGCATATCGTTATCAATGCCGACAATTTCTAATCCTTGAGAAGCGAAAAATCGAGAGGCTTCCGAACCGATTAAACCCGCAGAACCTGTAATAATTGCAATAGACATAATTAATTATTTGTTGTTTATTTTTAATCTTTACTTATTGATAACAGCATCTTGATACACTTGATTGAGAAATTTGCTTTTAACCGACCAGGTAAAAACATCTCGAATATGTTTTTTGCCACCTTGACCGAGGCGATCGCGCAACTCTTTATCATGGGCTAAGTGAGTCATAGCTTTTGCTAACCCTTCCACTGCGCGATCGGGGTCGATCGCGGCGACTTTAATGCCTGTTTCGGGAGTAACTTGAGTATCAGGACCCCCTAAAGCCAAACAAAGAATAGGACGACCGGATGCCATTCCTTCCAAGCAAGTCCAACCCCCAGAATCGTGTAAACTGGGATGCACCAAAACATGAGATTGGCCGAGAAGCTGTAAACTCTGCGATCGCGGTACTCTTCCCCAAAATTTAATTTGCGATGCAATGCCCAATTCTCGTGCCATTGTTTCTAAATTATCTCGTTCGGGTCCATCTCCTAACATCCAGTATTCGGCATCGGGAAGATTAGCGCAAGCAAATGCCCGTACAGATAAATGATAGCCTTTCCAGTGCAAAAAACGACCCATACTAATAAAACGAATGGGAGATTCTGGAGGAGAAGGAGATTGCCCTAAAGTCTCGATTTCTACTTCTGATAAACCTGCTTCTGAGAAAATATGGACATTTTTTGCCCCCATTTTACGCACTCGTTGTGCAGTATCTTCCGTAGTAACGGGAGTGAATACACTCCGCTTTGCAGTTAAACGAGTAAAGGGATCGAATTCACCCATTCTTTGAGCAATATCTCGTGCAGTTTCGTATAGTTTAGCTTTAAAACTAAAGTCCTGCCAAAAAGGTTTTGGGGCAGCTTCTCCACCCCCAATAGGTCCCCAAATAAACGGTATGGGAAGCAAACAAACTAAACTTGGCGACCAAAATTTAACATAGGTAACATGGCGAGTTAAGTCCAGTTTAACTTGTTTATGGAGCTTGCGAGCAGCTAAATAGGCGAGGATTTGCCAGAGATAATAATGCAGTTGTAATCCTCCTTGTCTGCCTTTAAAATTCTCTTTCCAGCCAAAAGGTTCGACGTAGATAAAATGGAGATTGGGAATGGGATTTTGTTTTAATTCTGCCTCGATCGCAGCTTGATAAAACACGCGAGTAACCACCCAAACTTCGTGAGATTTTGCCGTTTCTATTGCATTATTCCAGCCTACTCCTTCTTCGGAGCCTTGTCCAGGTTCGCAGGCAAAAGCAGAGAGTAAAATTTTCATTGTTTCAATACCTGGGAAATCACATCAACAAATCCTTGGGCTGCTGTTTCGGGAGTAGTATGGGCAATAATTTCCTGCGATCGCCTTCCCATCGAGTCAATTAAATCTGGGCGATCGAGAAAATATTGCATTTTCTCCGCTAATTCTTCAGGATCGAGAGGATCGAAAATATAGCCATTTTCTCCTTCTACAATTAACTCCGCAGCAGCCGCACCTTTTGAGCAAAGAATAGGTTTACCAAATACCATTGCTTCAGGAACAACCATACCCCAAACATCCTCATAAGTGGGGAAAACAAACACATCCGACTGTTGAAAATACGCCCCTAAACGACCGTATTCTACCCAACCTTCCCAGCGTATTCGCTCTTTGATTTTCTCTTCTGCAATGAGTTGTTCTAACTCTGCTTTTTGATCCCCGGTGCCGATAATTAACAGGGTGTAATTATCATATCCCCGCGATCGCAATTTTCCACAAGCCTTGAGAAGTGTTTTTAGACCTTTCCTCTGAGTAATTCGCCCTACATAAAGGAAAATAGGCTGCTGCACCCCTTCTAACTTTGGACGCTCTGCGGTTGTTAATTGCTTCTGTAAGGCTTCTGCATCAGGAACGAGGTAAGTTTTAACAAAAATCTTATTTTTGGGGACTTTTAGCGCTTCTACTAAATATCTTTCTCCCGCGTGACTATTGGCGACAAAAGCATCAGCAAATTGAGCCAACCAACGACGGGCAAAAGTGCGAAACGTAGAATCGCGGAAATCCGTATTGGGGGAACTTCCATCGTAAATGAGAACAATTTTCCAACCGCCAATAGTCTTAAAGAGAACACTTAATAATGTCCATAAAGAGAAGGCTTGAGGAAGAACAACGCGGGGCTTATATTTGAGGAGATAAAAAATAATATTGGGAGAAACAACAATAAATCCCCGTCCATATCCCGTTTCAACTTTTTTTGTTTCTACAAAGTCTGCTTTGCCGACAATTTGGATCGCCGACGCACCAGGCATTTTAGCATCGAAATTCGGCCAAACTTGTCCGGTGTAAAAGATAGTTTTCTCAAATGCTTTTGTAAAATGTTGTAAAACAGGCTGCCAGTATGCCCCTAACTCGACGGAAGGAATTAACCAAGCAATGCGATCGTTCGGCATGAAACTTCTCCGAATGTTCTACATTATTCTACTGGTAGTTCGATCGCCTTATAACACAATTAAGAGTTTAAATCGGGGGAAGTTGCAGGGCGATCGCGAAACCGGGTTAATATGTCCTCACGAGATAATTGCAGGAGGAGGGGAGTAAATTCTTCTGAAGGGAGAGTGGCGATCGCGTCCATAACACCAGTCAGTTCCTCGTCAATATCGCCAAAGCGAAGTCTGAGAAGGGTTTCAATAAAATTACGAGTTGTTTGTTTTACACCTTCTTGTCGGCCTTCTTGTCGGCCTTCTTGTCGGCCTTCTTGTCGGCCTTCTTGTCGGCCTTCTTGTCGGCCTTCTTGTCGGCCTTCTTGTCTAGCTTCTTGTCTGGCTTCTTGTCGAATTTCTTCGAGTTGCTGCTCATACATTTGTTCTAAGTTCATAATTAGCTCCTGCTCATCGCTTTCTAAATCTTGTTCTTTTTGTTGTCGTGCAGTTAAGACAGCAATAAGATTATTCACTAATTTTAACGCATTTCTTCGCAGAAGATCGTTTTCTGGGAGCGCTTGTAGTTCTCTCACTGCTTGCTGTTGAACCGTTCCTCGTCCCAATAGTCTTAAACTGAGGGTATCGCGAGTTACGGGGAGTTGATGGATGACGATAATAGACGTTTTGAAACTACGTCCGAAAAAATAGATTCCCTTGTTTCCATCCTCCTCTGTGGGTAAGGGATGAAAACCTTGTAAGAGGTTCTCAGACGCGGTTGGGGTGAGGATCCAGAGGTGAGGAAGTTGTTCTTCTTTGAGGCGATCGCGATCGCGATCGCGGTTGGCTTCTCGTTCCGAATTTGCGTGCAAACTAAATAATTTTCCCATGCAAGAACGAATATCGCCAGAGGTGACGGGGTTACGGAAAGGCTCAAAAACAGCAGCAGTTGTCGCGAGTTGTCCCAATATCCCTAATGCTTTAGGATTGATTTGGGGACGAGGAAAAGGGGTAAAAAAGATATCCATCTGGCGAATCTCAGAACTGATTTCTTTGCTTGTTTCTGTTGTTCCTAAAGGAGAGAGAAGTTCGCTGAAATACTGTTTGGCAAATTGGTCGTGAATAAAACGGGTCACACTATTATGGTTCAATCTTCGATACAATTATACGATAGAAACGAAACTTATATTTCCCAATGATCAATTGGAATAAAATCACTGCTGAATTAGATGGACTGGAGATCGTGACTGATGCCAGTCAAGTTGCCAAGTTATCTCTCGATTACTATCACTTCAGTCCTATTTTACAAGCTCAACTTGCGGACAAACGTGCCGATCTGGTGGTTCGTGCTGCTAATGAGGAGGATGTTCTCAAAGTTGCGCGAGTTTGCGTTAAAAATAAGATTCCTTTAACAGTTAGAGGGGCAGGAACAGGTAATTATGGACAGTGCATTCCCCTGGAGGGAGGTATTGTTCTCGATCTAACTCCCATGAATAAGATTCACTGGATCGAACCCGGTTTGGCTAGTGTAGAACCGGGGGTTAAATTAGCAGCATTGGATAAGAAAGCAAGAGAAATTGGCTGGGAATTGCGAATGTATCCTTCAACTTATCGCACTGCAACCATTGGCGGTTTTATCGGGGGAGGAAGTGTGGGTGCAGGTTCGATTAATTACGGACAATTGCGCGATCGCGGCAATCTTCACGCGGTTCGCATTGTGACCATGGAGGAGGAACCGAGAGTATTAGAATTAAGAGGAGATGAAGTACAACAAGTCAATCATGCTTACGGAACAAATGGCATTATTACCCTATTAGAAATTCCTCTCGCACCGGCTTATCCTTGGGCTGAGTTAATTGTAACATTTGATGAGTTTCTGGAGGCGGCCAAATTCGGGCAGGCGATCGCCGATTCTGATGGTTTAGTGAAAAAATGGATTAGTGTTTTTGCTGCTCCCATTCCTACTTATTTTACCGCACTGAAAGATTATCTTTCCCCAGAAAAATCCTGTGCTTTACTAATGATTGCAGAGTCTTCTCTCGAACCGTTTTACGATTTAGTGAAGGAATGGGGAGGAAAAATCACGTACAATAAAACAGCAAAGGAAGCGAAAAAAGGAACGAGTTTGGTTGAATTTGGCTGGAATCATACCACGCTTCTCGCTCGCAGCATTGACCCTAATTTAACCTATTTACAAACCTTTTATTGGAATTTAGAACGAGTCGAGCAAATGTATCATTATTTTGGCGATGAGGTGATGATTCATTTGGAGTTTCTTCGTGCAGGAGGAAAAGCGATCCCTGCGGGGTTGCAGTTGGTTCGCTATTCGACGGAAGAACGATTAAATGAGATTATTAAATATCACGAAGACAATGGTGCAGGAATAGCTAACCCACACACTTATATTTTAGAGGATGGCGGGCGGAAAATTGTCGATCCAATACAGTTAGCATTTAAAGAACGAGTCGATCCCTATGGTTTATTAAATCCAGGTAAAATGCGGGCATGGTTAGATAGAGGACAATAGATTTTCGCCTGCAATTATTACTTCTGAAGAATTACATTCACGGGAAGTTCAATCGTAAATTCCGTTCCTTCTCCAAGAATAGAACTACATCCTAATGTTCCTTTATGTTTTTCAGTAACAATTTGATAACCAATGGATAAACCCATACCCGTTCCTTTTCCAACGGGTTTAGTTGTAAAAAATGGATCGAATATCTTACGTTTGATAGTCTCGCTCATACCAATTCCATTATCGCGAATGCGAATAACGATCGCGCCTTCTTCCTGATATTCTGTTATCACGGTAATTCTATGAGAATCAGAATTGTTATCGGGAGTACCTGGCAATTGTTTTTTATTTTTTTCATTCTCTTTCCTTTGCTTTTTCTCCTCGATCGCATCAATTCCATTCAGGTTCAAATTCATAAAAACTTGATTAAGTTGTCCTGCATAACACGCCATTTGAGGTA
>NZ_JAYGHV010000207.1:0-5751 GCF_034932145.1 Spirulina sp. 06S082
CTAGCAGACCTCCCCCCCGTCCGCGATCGCCTAGAAGCCCTATTACAAGAAGGAAAAGAAAGCGATCGCCGCTTCCTCAATCAAGTCTTGGGGGGATTTGCCAGTCAAGAATCGGGACTGCAAGAAATTTTTCTCCTCTCCCGCAGCAGTCGCATCCTGGCCTCCAGTAATGTCGAGAAGATTGGCAAATATCAGCCTCGAGTACAATATAGCCGACTTTCCCTGGCCAAAAACCCCCGCCCCAATGCTAATTTTTACCCCGATCCCGACACCGGAAAACCGCAAATCACGTTTGAAACCCCCATTTTCGACGCAGAAGGACAAGATATTGGCTCCCTGGCTACCCATTTAGACCTGCAACGCATCGATACCATTATCAATCGCGATCGCAATCTGGGGGAAACAGGGGAAACCTACCTCGTGGCCAATGTTGGAGGAAATATTGGGGGCGATCTGGGCATCCACCATGTTTTCCTTACTGCCCAAGGGTTTGAGTCCGCAGGATTTACCGAAGGACTTTCCAGCAGAGGAATTATCGAGGCCATGTCGGGGAACAGCGATCGCGGACTTTATCGCAACTATAGCGGCATTCCCGTCATTGGAGTTTATCGCTTTTTGGAACGGCAGGATGTGGCACTATTAGCCGAACAAAGCCAACGAGAAGCCTTTGCCCCAGCCCGAGACCTCGCGATCGCCATTGCCGCGATCGGGTTGGGGTGTTCCATTTTCCTCGCCCTGGGAATGTGGATCCTCGGTCGTCAAATCGTCGGCCCCATTCTCGCCATTGCCCAAACCGCCCGTCAAGTCAGTGCAGGAGTCCAACGCCAAGAATTTCAAACTCTGCCTACTACCCCCGTCCTCACCAAAAATGAAATCGGTACCCTTGCTAAAGCCTTCAATCAAACAATCCTCGAATTGCGATCGGCCTATGGGAAACTCACAGAATACAGCCAGGATCTCGAAGCCAAAGTCGAACAACGCACCCAAGAATTAAGCCAAAATAACACTCAATTACAACAAACCCTGAACAAACTGAAAATCGCCCAAGGTCAACTGATTCAAACGGAAAAAATGGCGAGTTTGGGTCAATTGGTCGCGGGAATTGCCCACGAAATTAACAATCCCGTCAGCTTTATTTACGGCAACGTGGAACATTTGCGAGAGGATGCTTTAGATTTACTGCAACTCGTCCAACTTTATCAACGGACTTATCCCCAGCCAATCTCAGAAATTAGTGATATTCTCGCAGATATCGATCTGGAATTTGTGGCCGAAGATCTCCCCAAAATCCTTGATTCCATTGCTACGGGGTCTCGCAGAATTCGTGATATCGTCCTTTCCCTACGACTTTTTGCCCGTCTCGATGAAGTGGGTGTGAAATCTGTCAATCTCATTGAAGGGATAGAGAGTACCTTATTAGTCTTACAAAATCGCCTCAAGGCCCAATCTAAACGCCCTGAAATTATTGTAACTAAAGATTATCAACCCCTCCCGGTGGTGAAATGTAATGCGGGACAGATTAATCAAGTTTTTCTCAATATTCTTACTAATGCTATTGATGCCCTTGAAGAAGCGATCGCCCGCAATCTCATCACCACTCCTACTTTATATATTCAAACCCAATTGTTATCAACAGAGGAAGTCGCGATCTCGATCGAGGATAATGGTATCGGTATGACGGCAGCAATACGCAATTGTATTTTCGAGCCATTTTTTACCACGAAACCTGTCGGTAAAGGGATAGGATTGAGCTTATCAATCTGTTATTCTGTGGTGGTTGAACAACATGGTGGGGAATTAAGCTGCGACTCTCAACAGGATCGGGGGACTACTTTCACGATCAAATTACCAAAACATCTTTAGACCCAATTGATAATACTCCTAAGCAAAATTTGGCTAGGGGTCTGTCAAACTTACTGCCGGAATTCAACACGCCTTGTTTTGTAAACTTTGCACTTATTATTAGTCAGATGAACAATATTCCTGTTACTTCTCGCACAAAAGTTCGTCGCGCCCCCAAACGAGGAAACTACGATCGCGACACTATTTATCAAATTTTAGATGAGGGTTTAATTTGTCATATTGGTTTTATTGCCAACAATCAACCCTTTGTTATTCCGACTGCTTATGGAAGAGTTGACGATCGCCTTTACCTTCACGGTTCCCCTGCCAGTCGCATGATAAAAACCCTCCAAGACGGGGTAGAAATGTGCGTTACGGTGACATTATTAGATGGGCTGGTATTGGCGCGATCGGCATTTCACCATTCTATGAATTATCGCTCTGTTGTTGCCTTTGGAACGGCAACAGTAGTAGAAGATGAAGGCGAAAAATTAGCCGCATTGAAAGCCTTTAGCGAACATATTCTCCGCGATCGCTGGGAGGAAGTGCGATCGCCTAATCCCAAAGAATTAGCAGGAACTTTGGTGTTATCTTTCCCTTTAACGGAAGCCTCGGCAAAAATGCGATCGGGTCCCCCTATTGATGATGAAAACGATTACGATTTACCTGTTTGGGCAGGGGAATTACCCTTATCTTTACAGGTTTCTCCTCCTATTGCCGATCCGCGTTTATCAGAAAATATTGCTATTTCTCCATCCATTCTCAATTCTCTAGGTTAGACTGATTCGGGCGATCGCTATTTTTTATTAACGATAAATCCATATTTTTCAAACACACTTTTTGCTCCATCTGTCGATAAAAAATCAACAAATTCACGAGCAGTATCGATATTTTTGCTACTCTTTAAAACAGCAATAGGATAAACAATCGGCGCATGAGAATCTTCAGGTGCAATGAGAATTTCGCGACAATTTTTACATAACTTAGCATCTGTACCATAAACAAATCCTACATCAACATTTCCAGTTTCAACATAAGATAAAACTTGCCTGACATCTTTTCCAAAAACAAACTTATTTGCCAATTTTTGATAAAGATTAAAAGATTCTAAAACCTCTTGACTATAAGAGCCAACCGGAACACTTTCTGGATCTCCGAGCGCAATTTTACCGACTTTATCCGAGGTTAACTCCTGAAAATCAGTAATTTTTGTACTCTCCTTGGGGGCGATCGCCACAATTTGATTTTGCAGCAAATTCTGATGAGTCTCTTCTAACACGAGATTTTTGTCTCGAAGAGCATCCATTTGTTTTGTCGCTGCTGAAATAAAAATATCAACTGGCGCACCTTGTTCTATTTGATGCTGTAAGGCACCAGAAGACCCAAAATTAAACACTAATTTAACCTTGGGAAATTGCTGCTCATATTCTCTTCCAACCGTCGCGATCGCATCTTGTAAACTCGCTGCAACGGATATCGTTAGAGCAACATCCTTTCCAACTGGCTCTGTTTCTGAAGGACTGCAAGCAACGAAGAAAGCGATCGCGATCGCACCTAAAAACCATCTTCTCCTAACTTGCATCATTCATCCTTTTAAAAACTACCATTTCATTCCCAACAACTGGACTTCTGGCCACCATTGCTCCTTGTTCATCTAAAATCTCAATTTTAGTAAAGTCCAATTGTTTCGCTCGCTTTAACACTTCATTCGCCAATTCATTTTGCTGGGATTGAGGTAAATCGTACCATTCTGTTCCCACCGTCACCGTCAAATTACCGCTAAAGAAATTAGCTTGAATCGAACTAATTAATCCATCTGCATACTCATTGGTAATCTCCAAAACTTGTTCTTGAATCGCAGCAATTAAACTTTGTTCCGGAGTCAACTTGGGACGAGAAAACGGCAGAGAAAATGGTTTGGGTTTGGGTGTTATAACAGGTTTAGGAGGAGTTGGTGCTGTAATTTCAGGAGGAAGTGTGTTGGTTGGTTGTTGAGGTTGTTGGGGTTGCTCGATCGCCGGTTCAACCCGCTCTGGAACTCCTGCAACAGATTCAGGTTTATCTCCTCCAGAAAAAGCGATCGTTCCCACAAGAATTAGCGCAATTAATCCCCCTAAAATCCCCGTCAGCGCACCATCAGAAAGATTTTCCTCCACAGACTCCGGCAATAAATCCCGCACCTTCTCCAACACCCACTCCCACGCATTTTGCAGGGTTTGCAGGCTTAATAAATCTTCATCTGTATCGGGAACAGGCTCTTTCGGCAGTCCTTCTGGGGAGATTACCGCAGTCACAGCCACAGGTTCGGCCTCAAGTTCCGATCGCTCCCGAACCACCATTTCGCGGTAACTCTCCGGTGTTTCTACCGCCGTAGACAGTCCTTCCACACTCGCCGCTAAGACACGAAAAGCGGAAGGAGGTAAAGACAGATCCGACGCTTCTTCGATTTGATTGGCGATTTGCTCTAAACGCGCGATCGCCTCCCGCACCTGCTTCACTTCATCCCGTGGAGATGATTCTCCAGTTTGGGTTTCCCCCGTTACCGGTTCTTGTTGTTCTTCAGACATAAATTTTTCCTCCAGACCCCACCAACTCGGAAAATCTGAGATAATTCTTGGCAAATGAACAATCTCAACAGGCCAAATTTATCACTATCTGTGGTTATTTAGCTCAATTGCTTAACGGGAATCAACAATCTTATGAAACGCCGTCATTTTTTCTTCTTTTCTGGAGGTCTGGCGATCGCAGGATTGGGTTATCTCAGTCAAAACATCAAAACCCAAACCCATCCCCTCCCTACTAATGCCGATCGCCTGCTAGAACCCCCGAATTTTCGCTTTGTATCCATCGCCGACAGTGGAACGGGGTCAAAGTCGCAATATGATGTTGCTGGAGCCATGAAGGGCTATTACGACCAAAATCCTTATCCTTTGGTGGTGATGGCGGGAGATAATATTTACAATAATGGGGAAATCGAGAAAGTTGAGGCAGTTTTCGAGCGTCCTTATCAACCCTTGCTCGATCGCGGCGTTCGCTTTCAAGCCTGTTTGGGAAATCACGATATTCGCACGGATAACGGCAATCCACAAGTTGCCTATCCTGGTTTTAATATGAAGGGACGTTACTATAGTTTTCACGAGGAAAATATCCAGTTTTTTGCTCTCGATACGAACTATGAAACCGACTGGAAATCACAATTAACTTGGCTAGAAAATGAGTTAAGTCGCTCTCAAGCAGCGTGGAAAATTGTTTTTGGTCATCATCAAATTTATGCCTCGGGACATTATGGCTATAACGAATTTCTCGCGCCTAAATTAACGCCTTTATTTGCACAATATGGAGTTCAACTTTATATTAACGGTCACGAACACCATTACGAACGCACTCATCCCCTTCGCGGCACTACTTATATAACCTGTGGCTGTGCGGCGGGTTTGCGTCCCGTGGGGCGATCGCAATGGACCGCATACTCGGCTTCTCGTTTAGGTTTTGCTGCTTATGAAGTCTATGGCGATCGCATGATTGTGCAGGCGATCGCTACCGATGGAACCGTATTCGATCGCGGTATTGTAAAGTTTAACTAAAAATATAGTCAAACAGAGTGATTTATGGTAAATTATTGTCATCATGTTTATCCAACTCAACCAAAAAAGTAGGAGTTGGTAAATTAGATAGGATTGATTGATTGAGATGTAGATGTTTTCAAGGCTGTAACTTTTAATCAACCGGGCTTTGTCCTTTTGTTGACCATGGCAGACTCGAAAAAAATCCTCATCAATTGAACAAAAGCATTCCCAAATGCCTTTAGGGGCTATGGGATAGAGAGGTGCGTAGTTCACCCAAGGAGAATTAATCTCGCAAAGCCAAAATGAAGGGGATTTCTGAAATGGAATCCATGTCTTGTTTATA
>NZ_JAYGHV010000208.1:0-5483 GCF_034932145.1 Spirulina sp. 06S082
TGAGCTTCTAAGAGTTCAAGGGAGTGATTTTGTGGAACCGTTGCGATCGTTAATTTCATCTCATACAGTGCCATTGCATAGCCCATACAACGACGCCTTCCCCCACCAAGAGGAATATATTCATAAGGAGAATATTGACACTCTAAAAACCGTTCGGGTTTAAATTGTTTAGAATCGGGATATAAATCTTCTCGATGATGAAGCAGATAAATACAAGGGGCAAATCTTGTTTCAGGTTCAAAATGATAACCCATTAAGTCTAAGGGAAATTTGTTGGTTCTCGGCAGGGCGATCGGGATAATTGGATAAATCCTTAAAGTTTCTTTACAAACGGCGTTTAGATAGGGTAATTTGGCAATGAGATCGGGTTCTGGATTGTTTCCTAGTGTCTCAAGTTCTTGCAGAATTTTCTCGCGAATCTCTGGACAACGATGAATCCAATAAAATGCCCAAGCTAACGAGGTGGCTGTCGTTTCGTGACCTGCAAAAAGCAATGTAATCATTTCTTCTTTGAGTTCGAGATCCTCTAAAGATTCTCCATTTTCATCTTTCGCAGACATCATCAAACTGAGAATATCTTCACCGAGAAGATCGGGATTTTTGCGCCGTTCTTCAATTTCAGCTTGAAGTAAATGGTAAAGTTGTTCTCGACCTTCTATTACTCTTCCTCCTGGACTCCATTTCCCCAAATCTTTCTGGAGAATAGGAAAGAAAATTATAAGCGATCGCAAGGGAGAAGAAAATATTTTGAGGAAGGATAATAATAACTCTTTGATATTATCATATTGTCCACCTTTCTGCAAGCCAAAAATTGTTTGTAATATTACTTCAAGGGTAATTTCCTGCATTTTTGCGCGTGTCGAAAAAGTTGTTTGAGATTGAATTTCTGCAAATACTTCGCGAGTAATCTGACAGATGATCTCACCATAAGATTTCATTCTCTCCCCATGAAAGGAAGGCATAATTAATTTTCTATGTTGTTTATGACGTTGTCCCGATAATGTCAAGAGAGAATTGTCTCCTAAAAAGGGACGCAAGACAACATTTCCTCCTGCATTAAATAATTTCTCGTCTGATGCAAAAATTGTTTCAATTCCTTCTGGATCGCTAACCAAAACAATCGATCGCGTTGGGGAAAATCTCAGTTGGAAAATATCACCAAATTCGATGGAGAGTTTTTCCAGATATTCAATAGGATTTAAAGTCCAGTTCAATAATTGAACGAGATAAGGAGATTTAGGAGTTGCTGTTAATTTTTTCATGTTTCCTTATTCCTCATTAATTAGACTTTGCTGCATTCTCCCCAACCAATCAATTAAACTTTCTAATTGCTTTTCTGGTTTCATCACTCCCAACCCACGTACTGTAACTTTTTTGGGAGAATAAACAAAGCGAGAAATTAAGTGTTTGGGAATATTTTCTCGTAACAATCGCCATGCGGGTTCTTCCATGGGTGTTTCTAAGATAACGTGCTGTTTTCCATCGGGTTTGATGCGGGAAAAACCAAGAGATTTGGCAATTTGTTTTAAGCGAATAACTTGGATCAGTTGTTGTGCAGGACCGGGGATTTTTCCATAGCGATCGCGCCAATCATCCTCAATATATGCTAACTCTTTTGCAGAAGTTGCCGTCGCTACTGCACGATAAGCAGACATCTTTTGTTCTAAGTCTAAAATGTAATTATTGGGAATAAATGCCGTCAGTTTTAAGTCTATGCTAGTATCGTCAACTTTGGGGATTTCTTGCCCTTGAATTTCTTGAATTGCCTCCTGTAACATAGACATATAAAGATCGAAACCGATCGCGGTCATTTGTCCTGATTGTTCTGCCCCCAAAATATTACCGACTCCGCGTATTTCCATATCTCGGGTGGCCAATTGATAGCCCGATCCTAACTGGGTAAATTCTTGAATTGCCCGCAATCTTTTCCGCGCTGTATCGGATAGTTCTCCCTTGTGGGGATATAATAGCCAAGCGTGTGCTTGGATGCCCGATCGCCCAACTCTTCCACGTAATTGATAGAGTTGAGATAAGCCAAATTTTTGAGAATCTTCGACAATAATAGTATTAACGCGAGGGATATCTAAACCCGATTCAATAATAGTGGTACAGACTAAAATATCTGCCTCACCATTATTAAAAGAAAGCATCGTCGCCTCTAATTCATTAGCCTCCATTTGTCCGTGGGCGATCGCAATTCTTGCACTGGGAATCATTCGTATTAACTGTTCGCTAATTGCCTCAATTCCTTCGACTCTGGGAGTGACATAAAAGATTTGTCCTCCTCGATCTAATTCATTCCGAATGGCAGTACGAATCACTTCAGGATTATAAGGGGAAAGATGGGTTTGAATGGGACGACGAGAAGGAGGAGGTGTTGTAATTAAGCTCATCTCGCGAATACCAGAAAGAGACATATAAAGAGTACGAGGAATCGGAGTTGCACTTAATGTTAGGACATCAACTTCAGCCTTAAAAGATTTAATTTTTTCCTTTTGATTGACTCCAAATCGTTGTTCTTCATCTACTACTAAAAGCCCTAAATCTTTGAATTCTACTCCTTTTCCTAAAAGTTGTTGCGTACCCACGACAATATCAAGTTCCCCTGTTTTTAAGCGTTGTAAAATCTCTTTTCTTTCCGATGCTGTGCGAAAACGATTCAATAAACCAACATTAATGGGATAGGGAGAAAAACGTTCTTTTAAAGTATGATAGTGCTGCTGAGTTAAAATAGTTGTTGGTGCCAAAAAAGCCACCTGTTTATTTGCTGTTGTGACAACCTTAAAAATTGAACGAATAGCGACTTCTGTTTTCCCAAATCCGACATCTCCACAAATTAACCGATCCATCGGGCGATCGCTTTCTAAATCTCGCTTCACATCTTGTACTGCTTTCAGTTGATCGGGAGTAGGTTGGTAGGGGAAAGAATCTTCAAATTCTTCTTGCCAAGGGGCATCAGCAGGATAAGCAAAACCTTGCTGTTTTGAGCGTTTGGCGTAAAGTTTTAAAAGATCGACAGCAATTTTCTTAATCGCTTTTTTAACCCGATTCTTCCTCTTTGTCCACATTGTCCCCGTCATTTTATCAAGTTCGGGTTTCCCGGTACCCGTTTGTCGAAAACGGGATAAATTATCTAAGGAATCTGCGGGGACGCGCAAAATCCCATCGGCATATTTAAGGGTAATATATTCTCGTAACTCTAGGGTTTCTAACCCAATAAATTGACCGACTCCGTAATGCTTATGAACGACATAATCTTTAGGTGCTAATTTATTAACATCGACTTTTTGAGAAGCTGCACGACGACGCTTGCGAATATAGGTTGGACTGGCGAGAGTATGCTGCCCGAAAAACTCGCGATCGCTGACTAAAACAATGCGAAAAGTCGGTAAAATAAAACCTTCTAATTCTGCCAAACCGGAATACTTTACCGCAACGGCTGTCTTCTGTACGTGCAAGCGATCGATCGCCGGATAATCTTTGGGGTTAGGAACAAATTGTGCCGCACAATCATGTTCTTGAAGCAGGGAAACAGAGCGAGAAGGTTGAGCGGAAATGAGCCATGTTGTATAATGATTTAAGGTCATGCCATGATAAATTTCGCGCTTTCCTCGCAGAATTTCTGCTAACTTAGCAAATTGATGGGGTGTAGTCGGAAGAGGGCGACTGGCTAAATTAACAACTGGAATCGAAGATTGGGTTTTTTCTTCTGCTAATTCCGATAATAATAAACGCGGAAATTGAGTCGCGATCGCCTTGATGGTATCATCAAAAAAAGCGTGACTTTTCGGGAATTCTTGACGATCTATAATTGCAGCTTTCCATTGTTCTTCTGCATGGTGTACCCAAAGATCGCTATGGGCGCGACATTGTTCAATCTCATCAATAGCAATCAGTGTATTTTCCGGTAAATAATCCAATAAAGAAGCAGGTTTTGCAAACGCCAATCCTAGAAAACGGCGCATTCCTTCTGGATAGCTTCCGACTGCAAATAATTCCTGTTCTTCTGGCGTAAAATATGCGGCAAAGCGATCTCTCAATTTCCCTGTTTCTTTATCTTTTAATGCGTCGGCAATAATGGGAGAAAAACTGGTAGGAGTTAAAGATAAAGTTGCAATTTTATCCAGCGATCGCTGAGTTGCTGGGTCAAATTCCCGCATCTTTTCCAACTCATCCCCAAACCATTCCAAACGCAGGGGAAGTTCCGCAGAAACGGGAAAAATATCAACAATATCCCCTCTCCTACTCCATTGTCCTTCCGTCTCCACTAGAGAAACTCTTTCATAACCTAACTTTACCAACTGGCGATCGCAGTCTTTCGCCTTCATCGTCATGCCAATTTCCAAAGTTAAGCAATAAGAAGCAAATATTTCTGGCGGCGGTAAGTGAGGCTGCAAGGCTCGTTCTGTTGTTACAATAACAAAACTTTCTTGCCCGTTGCCTGTTCCCTGTTGCCTTTCCTCTATTGCCTGTTGCCCATTGCCTATTGCCTTCTCACCAATAACCGATAATTGCCCCCAAATCATCTCAGATTCCGGGTCAAATGGCTCGTAAGGGGACGCTTCTGAGGTGGGATAGAAGAAAAAGTCTTTTGAACCCATCGCCTCTAATTGAGCCGCCCAGCGCCCAGCTTCTTCCAGGGTGGCACAGACAACAAAGAGATTCTTTCCTGCCGATCGCGCCAAGGCCGAAGATACCAAGCCTTTCGGTAAGCGGGGGATGCCATTCAGTTGCAGAATATTTTGTTGTTGGAGTTTGGCGCAAAGTTCGCGAGTGAGAGGCGATCGGGTTAGAGTGCGAATGACTGAAGATAAGGGCATATTGATTATTCTTCCTCATTTCGTCGAATTAAATAGCGAATTTCTTCAAGTAAAACATTAAACCGCTCATCACTTTCAGATTGACGCTGTTTCAATAACTCTCTTTCTTGTTTCGCAATTTCTATCTCTTGTTTCGAGACTTCCATTTCTTGTTTCACAACTTCCATATCTCGTTGACTTTGGGCAGCTACTTGCAACAAAGCCTGCACTGTAATTCTCAAACCATCGACGCTATCTTTCACCTCGCTGATACTTTCGCGCATTTCGCTCATACCTTCACGCATTTCGCTCATACTTTCACGCATTTCGCTGACGCTTGATGCCAACCCGTCGAGCATTCGATCTGTCCAACGTTCCACTGTCATTGGCTTTTTCCTCTACTGTTGAAATTTAATGCTTAGATTTTATCAGAATATTGGTGCGATCGCACTACTCCCAAGCCATAAAGCGATCGCTTACCGGCAAAATTGTCTTAATTATCTCCAAATCGCCAACCAATCGGTGACAATAATAAGAGACAAGCGACAGAACCAAATCGTTGTTCCCCATCTCCCCCACCATCCCCACCACCCCCACCTCCCCCAACAACCCCACCATCCCCACCTCCCCCACCTCCCCCAACATCCCCACCATCCCCACCTCCCCCACCTCCCCCATCTCCCC
>NZ_JAYGHV010000209.1:0-5417 GCF_034932145.1 Spirulina sp. 06S082
TATCTCTTTGCCGGAAATGGGGTATTTGTGCGAGGGAAGCGACCCGGATTGGAAGTTCTCATGCCCGTTCAACGCTACGATACCCCCATTCGCGGACTGCTCGCCCTCTCCCCCATTGTCAAAATCGACCCGTTTCCCATCCCTAAAGACATTCTCCTCTCGATTTGGCGACAGAGCTATCTCGCTCGCTGTGAGGGCAGTTGGCTGGAAATCTTGTTCCACCTCCATCGTCAGGGCGATCGCTGGCAATTGCGCGTCCCTCCCCAAACCCAAGAGCAATGGCAATGTCAAGCTACCGAACCTTACCACGACGCGATCGCGGAATTTCACTCTCACGGGACGGGTGCGGCTCGGTTTTCGGCTACCGACAACACTGAAGAGGACGGGTTTCGACTCTACGGCATCGTCGGTCGCTTAGATAGCCTACAGCCAGAAATCCTGTTGAGAATCGGCTTATTCGGTCATTTTCTAGTCATTCCTGCCAGCCTCGCTTTCGACCTACCCGATTTCATCGTCGATGCAGCCGTTCGCGATCGCCTTGCCTACACTTTTTACACTATCAACAAGCAACCGTGAAACACCTCACTTACGATTTTCTCAACGCCAAACCCCTCGTTTTGCCCGGTCATACTAAAGTTAGTTTCGTTCTCGTCGGTTGCGGGGGCAATGGCAGTTGGCTGGCGGCAACAATTTGCCGACTGGCACGGGTTCTCGCCGAAGATAGCAAGCAAACCGAGGTTATCTTTATCGACCCGGATACCGTTGAAGAAGCCAATATCGGGAGACAGAATTTCTGCACTGCTGAAATCGGTTTCAATAAAGCCAAAACCCTTGCCCTGCGCTACAGTCTGGCTTGGGGTATTGCGATCGCTGCCATTCCCGAACCGTTCGATCCTCGCCTCATCGATACCGAGTCCGACACTCTCACTATTCTCATCGGTTGCGTCGATAATGCCGCCGCCAGAACCGCCATTACCCGTGCTGTCGAACTCCATCAATGGACTTACGGCATGGGAACTTACCTGTGGTGGCTCGACTGCGGCAATTGGGAAACGAGCGGACAAGTGTTACTGGGATCTCATGCTAATACCGATCCCGACTTTTACCAATTTCACGAACTGGGGTGTCATCGCTTGCCTGCCCCCAATATTCAGCACCCCGATTTACTCGTTCCTCAGCCAGAAGAATTGGATCGGAGTTCTTTATCCTGTGAAGAATTAATCCAGCGCAACCGTCAAAGTTTGGGCATCAATCAAAGAGTAGCTGCCGAAGCTGCCGAATATTTAATTCAGTTAACTACGGGAAAACTCAAGCGCTTTGCCACGTATTTTGACTTAAGCAGTGGTGCTGCCAATTCACTTTATACGACTCGAGAATCCGTCCTCGATTCTATTCGCTGGAAGTCGAATCTTTCTTAAAATTCGAGCCTCTGTTGCTATAGTCACAGACTGATACCCTGCAAACAATGCGATCGCATCAACGTAGATTGTAATGGTCGAGATAGCTATTGCACGGGATAGTAAACTCATCGGGATTTTGGGGTTGTAGATGAAACTCACAAGCGACCTCAATAGAGATGCGATCGTTCTCTCAAATTCTCTTAATGTACAATCTCTAAAGTTGGGATAATGCTAATTCTGATGAAACCCCATTCTGTTCTTTCTTTCAAGCCTTTTGTCCTGTATGAGAGAATTGGTATGAGTGTAGGTAATTTTTTTTGCTAAAATTCATGTATTGTACATCGATAAGAGGACTTCCAAGTGTTAGTAGCAGCTTATTATGGCTTACACAGTCTCGATCTAAATTCTATGTTCCGTACTGTAGCTATATCTACACTTTACACTAATGAACGCATAGAAGACCCAATCGCAAGTAGTTTAAGTCACTTTAAACAAATTTGCTGTAGGTATAACGTACAACTTGAGTATGTGAATTTTTGGAATCAGTTAGATAGTCATTGGCTTTCTGATACAACAAGACCATACATTTTTGTAATATCTGGTTCTCTAGACTCTTTGACAATTGAGCAAATCCTTTGCTCTGTTCAAAATGGCTCAAATTTGATCATTCTTTCTCCACCTTGGGAAATCATCTACAATACATCCTCACCATCCTTTCAAGAACTGCACAATAATCTCCTACAATTCCTGAATAAGCGTACTGGTTATTGTATCGAGAAAGACACAGAAATAGTATTTGGACAAGGTAAAATCTTTTATATTGAGCACGATAGAGTTAACGATCTACTACTAGAATCTGGACTCTTTGGAGGTGTAAAGAAATCAGAAAAAATAGAGAAAGAACAACAAATAGAATCTTTTATACAAAAAGCCAGTACATTTAATGTACCATGCGTTGACTGCCAAGTTCGCTCAATACCCATGACTTGGCCTCAAGATCAGCCAATTGTCATTGAAATTGAACTGACTCAGCGAAGTTCTCAAGTCATCAATGAACTTTTGGTTGCGATAAAAGTACCGTCTTCATTTGAACCACTATCTACAACCGAAATTTATCTTGAAGATATTCGTCCGAACTCCAAACGATCTATTGCAGTATTAGTAGTGCCACGTTCTCAGGGAAATTATTTCAATCCAGTTAAAATTGATGTTACATTCCAAGACAAAAAACAAAGTATATTTTTGCCAGAAAGCCAAATTAAAATTATTAGTAGCTTACCAGAGTTATTACGGTCTTCACGACCCAGTAAGATAGACCTTTCTTCTACATTAACAAAATATGAAGCTAAACTCCAACCTCTAGCTACATCTTCCAATCTTCTGGAATTGCTGAGTGTTGATCCCGATGCAGTGATCGCCAAAGTCCGTAGAATTGGCGAACATATTTGTAAATCCATAGCCCGCAGACATCTTTCTGACTATAGTAATAAATGGACTTTTGCAATTGTCACAAAACAATTGTTTAGTGCTTCAATACTAAACTCAAAAGCAAAAGGATATATCGACACAATTAGAGTCTTTGGAAATATGGCTGCTCATGCTGATGATGTAGACACAATTCAGTTCGATCATGAAGATGCTTTATCTATCTGTTATGCTCTTGTACTCTTCCTCAAAGAAGTAACGGAAAAAAATCTAATATGATGGATATCTAAAAATCTGACGAGTGGTGCGGCTAATTCGCTTTATACGACTCAAGAATTCGTCCTCAAAGCCATCCATCAAAATCCGATAGCTGCTTAGAATTTTAGCCCTTTTCATCGAAATAATGGCAATCTCAAATATTACAGATTAATCCAGAAATTAGGGTCTTCAACTTGCTCTTCGGTAATATCGTACAAGCTGGATTCGTCCTCTCTCTGTCTTCTCGTAAACGCCATTACCTCTGGCTCTTCTTCATCTTCAGTCCAGCCTAAGAAATAATCCAACCATGCTTGAGGATAGCCCATCTCGGCAAACTTTGCCATGTCGTAACCTTTCGGTGGAGACATTGTTTTTCTCCTTATTCGTTTGATTGCTTTTTCAGCTTAACACAAATTCTCAAACACCCATTTGGGTTGTCAGAACGAGGGTTAATTTTTAACCTTCCTATCGGAAGTTTTTAAATAAATTTTTTTGTAAGTTGATAAAATCTGTAACAGCAAGGACGCTATGGCAGATGTGAAATCGAGAAAAACCCAATTTGTCGAAGGCGAAGGATTGAAAATCCCCGTCTTCGATATGTCCGTTGGCGATCGCGGCGGCTACCTCTCCGAACCCGAAACCAAGCGCAACACCATCCTCGAACTCTTGTTTGAACCGGAAGAGTTGGAGTCTCTCGTTATTGTCAAACCGGACAAAAACGACGATCGCCGCGATCCTCTCAAAGGGATTGACTTTGGCGATGGCATTCCCCGACGAGTGGCATTCAGTTCGGGGAACAGCATTTATTTTGCGGATCGCAAACTCTCCAAACAACTCAACGAACCGTTCAAAACCCAACCCGACACCGCTTGTCGGTACGGTTCCCTTTTGGTGAGTTCTTGCAATGAAGGGGCGATCGCCTTCCACAGCAGCGACGGTCAGCCCCTGCGCGTGAAAATTGTAGACTGGGAGAGCAACGATCCCGCAGAACGAGAAGAAGCACAGAAATTTAGCACGGGGGACTGTCACGGCAAAATCTCCCCTCGACTGGCTAAAGCGATGGGAGGCAAGGGCAATCGACCCTTTCAATTTCGCTTTGCATGGATGCAAAAGTGGCAGAATCCCGCCCATCCCCATACTCCCCCAGTCAGCTTTCTTGCCAAAGGCACATTTCTCCCCGATCGCGCCCTCACTGAAGATTTGGGTTACGATCTGATTCTCGACAAAAGCTCCATCAAAGGACTGACCAAAGAAGCTCGCGATCGCCATATCCCTTGCGGCGACTGGGAACTTCCAGAAGCGGTCATCGGCAACCGGGGCAATGCGAAAGTGCAAGCCTATGAAAACTCTTGGCAATTCTCGATTTGGTACTCGCAAGCAGCGTTACAAGCGGATATCGTTCCCCCAACCATCACCGAAGCACAAAAGCTGGCAGAGATTCAAAAAGACCCCCTCAAACTCGCTCGCTATCTGGTGGAACAGTACGACAAGAAAGCTCGTTTGGTAGGTGAGCAGAACGCTATCGAGGGCGAAGAGTCAGAACAACAAGAGCGCTCAGAATCCGCTACCATCTCCCTATTGAGAAGCGATCGCTACGGGCAATTGCTCGACTTCCCCAAAGTTGCCGATTTCATGCGCTCTCAACTGGCCAAACGCTGGCAGGATTTAGCACTCAAGGGAGCTATTCACCACGGTAGCGCAATGGCTCAACCCTGCGACGACCTCAAACCCGGCACCATTGTCGCACCCCACCTGAAAGATGGAGAGGAAGCGATCGTCACTCGCTACCCCATTGTCAGCAAGGACAACATTCGCCGCTACGTTGTAGATAATCGCCAGAGACCGGATTTACTGCGCTATCGAGGCTGTGCCTTCATTCGTCCCGACCAAGCCATGCAGCACCATCAATGCGACTTCGACGGCGACCAACTCGTGATTACTCCAGTTTCCCGAGTGCCTCGCCTTGCTGCCGAAACCCGCCATGCCAATGAAGGACGGGAGTTTGCTCCGGTTGAAAAACGACCCAAGGTCGATTATCGCAAGGCACGCGATCGCAAGGGTCAACGCAAGTATGCAACTCTGCGCCAGATTGCTGTCGCCGTTCCCAAAAACAGCATCGGTTATATTGCCACTTTAATCGGTCGGGTGCAATCTTCCATCCCTCAGCCCAAAGAGCCGCAAAAACTCTTTGAACGCCGGCAGAGAAAGCTATTGGGCAAGCTCTTCGATGCCTTGCAAATTGAGGTGGACAGCCCCAAAAGCGCCACTCGTTTCGATGAATGCCACCCCACCCTCATTCAAGAAGCCAAACGCTGGACTGAGGCGCATCCCAGC
>NZ_JAYGHV010000210.1:0-5369 GCF_034932145.1 Spirulina sp. 06S082
TCAAATCCGCATGAATACTATCATTAAAAATCTAGGGAGCGAGACGCTCCCACTACGATAATATTCAATAATTACAGTAGTGCGGGCATCTTGCCCGCTTGTTATACCCATTAACCGGATTTGATATTATATTGCTGGTCAAATCAGATTATAAATCAGATTATGGCGATCGCTATGTTTTAAATGAGTACATCTATTCCTGAAAATCAGTATCGATCGCAATCTCCAAAGTATCTTCATCAATGCGAACATAAAGAACATTGGGACGACAGCAAACTTGACAATCTTCTACATAAGACTGAGTATAACCCCCACTCAGATCGACAAAAGTTGAACTGATTTCGCCGCAAAAAGCGCAGCAATATTCGGCAGTTGTTTCCATCATTAATACAGGGGTTTGGAGACTCAATCGCGGATCGTTAATACATGGGTTTGGAGACCAAACCCCTACGATAATTTAACCATTTCTCGTTCCCAATAAATATAATAAGGCCATGCGAACGGCAACCCCACTGGTCACTTGTTGAGAAATCAAACTCAAGCGCGGATCGTCCATCAAATCCGAACTTAATTCTACTCCACGATTGACGGGACCTGGATGCAGAATACTTACGTCAGGATGGCAATTTTTGAGGCGATCGCGGGTAATACCATAGCGTTGATGATATTCTCGCAAACTCGGTAGGAGATTGCTGGTCATGCGCTCTTTTTGCAAGCGTAAGGTCATCACAAAATCGGCATCTTGCAAGGCAGGTTCGAGATGCCAATGTAAGGTAACATTGCCCATATCAGCAAAATATTCTGGGAGTAATGTCGGCGGTCCGGCTAAATGTAAATCGACTCCTGCTGCACTTAAACTCCAAATATTCGATCGCGCTACCCGAGAATGTAAAATATCCCCAACGATGGCGATTTTTTTGCCTTTTAAGACTTGCAAACGCGGGCGATCGCTATCCAAAAGCGAACAAATTGTAAATAAATCTAACAATGCTTGAGAAGGATGTTCGTGTTGTCCGTCTCCTGCATTTAAAACGCTAACTCCTGTTTGTAAACGATCCATTTCTCGGGCGATCGCAGCAGGGACTCCAGCCTGTTTGTGACGAATGACCATAATATCAGCACCCATTGCTAAATAGGTTTTCGCTGTATCTAAAATTGTCTCTCCTTTGGTTAAAGAAGAACTGCCAGGGGTAAAATTAAGAATATCTGCGGAGAGGCGTTTTGCGGATAACTCGAAACTGCTGCGAGTGCGAGTCGAAGGTTCAAAAAATAAATTGGCTACAACTTGTCCTTGTAATGGCGGTACTTTTTTTGTGCCATGAGAGAGAACTTCGCGAAAACTGGAGGCGGTTTGTAGCACTGTATCATATTCCACCTCGCTGAAATTGGCAAGAGAGAGGATATGGTGGCGAGTCCAAGATTGATTCATTGATTAACTGTCATTCCGTACTTATAACCGATTACTTATCTGTCACAAAATTTCCCGATTTTGCCGTTGCTCTCTTGAAAACAATATTTAACAAGAATAGGCAACGATTTACATTATCAACTTGGGGGAGGTTTCTATGCAACGTCAAACACAAATTTTTTCTCTTCTCGTCGGAATTACGGCGATCGCCCTTGGGGGTTACGGAGTCTCCAATGCGGAGTATTTTAGCGCAGCCGAGGAAAAACCCGTGACAATTTCCATCGCACCCTCGACGCAACCGCAAACGATTACTATTCCCCCTACTCCCAGTTTACCTGCGGAGATTACGATTCAAACCAAACAGGCGACGAATGCTGTTTCTGTACAGATTTTCTCTCCCGATCGCCAATGTCTGAATTTAGTTCCTCAACAGGTTTCAATACCCCAAGAAAAGTCTTTAGAAACGGCGATCGCCAAAACAATTGAAGGTCTCAACAACGGTGATTTTTCTCTTGCAGGTTATCGAGTCCAAGTTAATAATGGGGTTGCAACGGTAGATATGCGCCTTGCTGCGGATAGTCCGCGTCATTTTGCTTCTTTGTCTCCCTGCGAAACTTTTGGTTTATTTGGGGGTTTGCGTCAAACTCTAACTCAAAATTTACAATGGAATATTCGCGATGTTCGTTTTACTGAACAAGGACAGGAAATTTATTTGTGATACCTGCAATCATTTTGGTACGCTACATACAGTACAATCCCAGACATGGCATTTAGGAACAGAATGATGGGACTTTTAGTTGAGGGTGTTTGGCAGGATCGATGGTACGACACGACCAGTACGGGGGGACGATTTGTTCGTAAAGCCTCTCAGTTTCGCCATTGGATAACTCCCGATGGTAGCCCCGGATCGACTGGAAAAGGGGGCTTTAAGGCAGAATCAGGACTCTATCATCTCTATGTCTCCTACGCTTGTCCTTGGGCGCACCGGACGCTCATTTTCCGCGCCCTGAAGGGGTTAGAAGAGGCGATTTCCTTATCCGTCGTGCATTGGTTGATGGGCGATCGCGGCTGGACTTTTGCACCGGGTGAAGGGGTTATTGGCGATCCTCTTTTTAGTGCTGAGTTTTTGCATGAAATCTACACCCGCGCCGATCCTAATTATACAGGGCGGGTGACGGTGCCGGTTCTTTGGGATAAACAGACCCAAACTATTGTTAATAACGAATCTTCGGAAATTATCCGTATTTTTAACAGTGGGTTTGATAACATCGGTGCAAAGCCTGGAGACTATTATCCTCAATCCTTGCAAGATGAAATTGATACTGTCAACGATCGCATTTATAATACAGTTAATAATGGGGTCTACAAATGCGGATTTGCTACGACTCAAGAAGCCTACGCAGAGGCGATCGTGCCTTTGTTTGATACCCTAGATTGGCTGGAAGAGCGCCTCTCGACACAGCGATATCTTGTTGGCGATCGCCTCACAGAAGCAGACTGGCGCTTATTTACCACCCTCGTGCGCTTCGATCCAGTTTATGTTGGGCATTTTAAATGCAATATTCGTCGTATTGTTGATTATTCCCATCTTTGGGCTTATCTTCGCGATCTCTACCAAACTCCCGGTGTAGCCGAAACTGTCAATTTTTCGCACATTAAGGGGCATTATTATGAAAGTCACAAAACGATCAATCCTACGGGAATTGTTCCCATCGGCCCGGAAATTGATTTCCTGACTCCTCATCATCGAGGGGTTTAGTTTTTGATTGCTGCGATCGCCACTCCAGCTATAGGGTGAAAAGATGGGACTTAACTCTCTCGTCAATTTAGCGATCGCCGACCACTAAAGCATGGGGATAGTCTTGGCGATAACGAGTATAAATAATTTCTGTTTTGGCTGTATCATTGAGTTGCATAATTCCATGCTCTAAACTAACTGCGATCGACTCAATGGGACCCCCAACGGGTGACTCGCAAGGAAGTTCCCCCAGAGGAGCGATCGCTAACCACGGATTTTGGGCGACATTACAAGAGACAACCCCTTGCAAGTCCTCAGAATTGCCCGTTTTGGCGTTGATTTCACTAGCGGAAGCTGTTTGGGTCAGAAGTGCAACCCCAGCTAAAGAAAGAATGCTTGTTTGGAAAAGATGGCGGATAGTGGGATTGAGGTTTATCATGGTTAATCTCCTTTGACACTTGCGAGGTTCTTGTCTAGAATGAGAAAACTTTTGTAAGACTTAAGCAGCTAGGGAGCGAGAACGCAGCTAGGGAGCTAGAACGCAGCTAGGGAGCGAGACGCTCCCACTACGGTATTCTCTTGCTATGGTAGTGCGGGCATCTTGCCCGTTAATGCGTAAGTCCTATTTTGCTTTCCACACCTTCAGTATCGGCGTTTTTTCTCTGATAAAATACGATCGCCATCTGGATCGATTGTGAAGTTAATCTCAAATTGGTGCGATCGCTGACTCCAATATTCCGCGATCGCGATCGTAGAAATTTAGCCAGATATACCCATCTCATCCTTCAACCCGTGCCGATCGCCCGTAACGCACTCGCTTGACAGCGTTCGTAATAAAGTTGAACGACGCGATCGTGTTGGTTGATTTCCAAACAACTCTCAAATAAGTGTTCTGCTTCTTCGACGAAACCCATAAAATATAAAAATAATCCTTGTTCAAACTGGGTTTTTGTTTCTAGTTTTGCATCTTGAATTGCGATCGGATCCCCATTAAAAACTTCAAATACTGAGATCGGATCGTTTTGATTTTCAGCCTCAAAGCGATGGATCAAGCGAAGGCGATACCCTTCAGTCTGAGAAAGTTGCAAGAAAGTACGATGGGTAATCAATAACGGGGTTTCATATACTTGCGTTAGCGCTTCAACCCGTGCGGCGATATATTGGGTATCTTTGACAATATAGGGTAAATGGGGAACATCGCCATTATCTGTTTTAGAAAGAAGCGTTCCCGTATCGATGCCAATTCCTATTTTCGTGTAGAGAGTATTCCCTTTAGCATACTGACTCCCAGCAAAACATTCAAGCATAGAGAGGGATGCTTCCAAGGATTTATCTACCTCCTCCGCAAATAAACCCACGATCGCATTTCCCACCGAGGGGGCGATAATACCTCCCCAACGCGCGATCGCCCCTTCCAGTTCGGGAACATAGCGATCGTCGAATTCCGCACTCGTATCATAAATTTTGGCAAACAGAACGGACATTTTCTTAGTTATATTTACGGATGCACTCTGAATAGCCACATTTTATGCAGGTTAAAAGCCAAAAGTCAAAGGTTAAAAGCAAATATTTGTCAAGACTTTTCAACTTTTTGGACATAATTTGTAAATAGGGAAAAGGACTCTAAAGCGAGATTTGCCTTGGTTTATTTCTCCCATAAAGAAATAGTCTTTTTCCCACCTGTGGCCAAAATATTTCCTTGGGGACTAAATGCCACAGTATAAAGTTCCTCCGATTCATATCCTAAGCCAGATATCTCTTTTCCTGTTGTTACCGACCATAGTTTTAAACCATCTCCTCCACCACTAGCTAATATATTTCCTTCTGCACTAAATACTAAGGTGTAGACTTTACTTAAATGCCCCGATAATCTTTGTAACATTTGCCCCGATCGCACGGACCACAAGGCGATCGTTCTATCAACACTACCACTGGCCAGCAGTTCGCCATCGGGACTAAAGGCGACTGTATTCAACCAGCCCTCATGACCCACTAAAGTATGCAATAACTCCCCTGTTTTCACATTCCAGAGTCTCGCCGTTTTATCACAACTGGCACTCGCCGCAATATTCCCCACCGGACTAAAGGCGACACAATTCACATATTCTCTATGTCCTATCAATACTTGCAAAACTTTACCGGTCTTGGTCGATCGCACCATAACGGTTTTGCGATCGCCAGTACTGATTAAAATGCGTCCATTGGCACTAAAATCCAAAGAAT
>NZ_JAYGHV010000211.1:0-4962 GCF_034932145.1 Spirulina sp. 06S082
TACGAAAAGCCAATTACCCTTAGTGTTGGTTTAGTTTGGGCTGCCCCCGGAGTTCCTCAACGGGATGTTTTGCAACATTGTCGGGAAGCCGAAAAATTGGCGAAATCTAAGGGACGCGATCGCCTGACCATTCGAGTATTATTTAATAGCGGTCAATACGTGCAGTGGACTTGCCCTTGGTCAGATTTAGGGATTTTAGAGAATTATCAAGACCGAGATCGGGGAAACAATTGGGGTCATATTTACAACGATTTAGCACAATTGAAAGCAAGACGCGCGATCGATTTAAGTCTTGTCAAAAAACAAACCTATTCCGATCTGACCATTGCTTTAAGTTTGTTAGAAATTTACTTTGGTCGCACTCCCAATGCGATCAAAAAAGATCGCGATCGCCTTGTCGGAAGTTTCTCAGATGCTGCCTTGATACAGTGGATTAACGACTTAATTTGCGTTGGTTGGCAATTATTGAGAGAACAAAAAATCGTTCGCAGTCCGTAGGGTGTCCTTGCAAAGTACAACGCACACTTGACCAACGAGAGTAAAGGAAAAAAATGTTTCGTTATTTGATTATTGTTAAGCCTTTGGGCTTGATGTATGGAAGTGCTGGAGGCTTTTTATCTCCAGAAAACTTGGTGGGGCGATCGCGCTCTAAATTCCCTCCTGAAGCTGCCACTTTATCCGGTTTGATTTTCAGCGCGAGTAAAGCTGAAAATGAAGGAAAAACAGAAGAAGTTGAGGCAGTCTTTGACGGAAAACCAACCACAGTTCGCGATCGCATTCAAGAAGATTTGCGAGATAATTTGCACGTAGGGGGTCCATTTTGGGCAAAATGCGAGAACCCTTTTGATTTCTACGTGCCGATCCCTTGGCTTTATCAAATTGGCGATCGCATTGATAAGCAAGGAAGGGAGTCAAAACAGTGTAATTATTGGAAAATCCGTGAGGGTGAATGGCAACTCAATCAAGAAAAAGATGAAGTTAGCCCCGAATATACTTGGCAACCCGTGACGACATGGAACCTCGATCCAGCTAAGATTTTGGAGAGCGCGGAAAAAGCACCTTGGCAGTTTGTTCCTCTCCTTCATCCTCACCTTAAAGACAAGGAACGCAATGTGAAAAAAGAGGATGGTTTATTCTTGGAATACGCCGTACAACTTCGCGAAGATTGTTGCTTGGTTTATCTGTCTACTGTTGCTGTAGAAACGGGGTGGTATCGCTTTGGCGGAGAAAATCATCTGGTTGAAATCGAAAGTAAAGAGCTTTATGAAAATGACCCCATTATCGATCTTCTTAAACAAAAGATCGATCGCGCTTTTGCTTTAATTACCCCTGGTGTTTGGGGATCGAACCGTTTATCTTATCGCTATTCCCAACACCCCGACTTTCCCAAACCCTCCCATTTACTAACCGATAAACCTATCCCTTATCGCTATCGTACTGGAGGGAATACTTATAAATTTGGAGGGCAATTGGGACGAGGACGCTATGCCGTGCCACCGGGTAGCGTTTACCTCCTAGATCGCCCTCTGGAGAAAGAGTATCAGACTTGGTGGGACTGGAAAGACGAGTGGTTTCCCAAGGAAGGATTTACCCTCAATCATTTAGGTTGCGGGTTGGCATTACCGTTAAATATCGAAGGAGTTTCTGTAAATGTATAACAAAGCCCACGGCATCATTCAAACCTTTGCACCGCTTCATGTCGGCGCTTCGGCAGGAGAAGAAAGCGGCAATCTCAATCTCATTTTCCGCGACCAGTTTACCCAAACGGGTATTATCCCCGGTAGTTCCATTCGCGGGCGCTTGCGGAGTGAAATGCGAGGTGTTTCACCGGAAGATGAGAATATTTGGTATGGGAAAAAAGCACAAACAGGGATTGCTGATAGCACCAGTGAATCTTATGTCAAAATTGAATATGCGTCTATTCTTTGGTTGCCCGTCTTTTGTCCAGGACAGCCTATCGTTTGGGTAAGTTGTCCCCGCTTGCTGCAACGCTATCAGCGCATTGCTGGCGATCGCCTTGTTACCCAAAAACAAGAGGACAAAACGGAAGAAAAACTGCTCAAAGAGATAGATATTCCCCAACCAGGAACGCGATCGCGCACCCTCAAACCCCTCAAAATTGATGAAAAGGAAAAACTCTTTTTCAACTATGGTTTCCTCGAAATCGCAGCATTAGCAGATTTTTCTCCGTGGTTTCCCATTGGAGGAGAATTGCCCGCCGTAGTGGTTGCCGATGATGAAATCGGTATCATTCACGATATGGCACTCTATCGCCAAAGCCGGGTCAAACTCAAGGACGACGAAAAGCGAGTCGAAGGTGGTCAGTTTTTCAACACGGAAGCGCTACCAGAAGATACATTTCTAATCTTTCCCATTGCCCTTCGCAACCATCCCGACGGTAAGAAATGGCAGCCCTTTGAGGAAGAATCTCACGGGGAAATCTATCTCGGCGGTTTGGAGTCCATCGGTTTTGGTAATTGTCAAGTGTTTTTGGAGGGAATTTAACAATGACAGAAGCAACGAACCAATCCAGCTTTGAGTCCTACAGCATCGATCGCATTGCTCACGATCTGGTTTTAAATCACGGTATCCCATCGGGAGCCCATCCCCAAGTTTATAAAATGCGAATGACCGTCGCTTATGGCTTAGAACGGTTTTGGGGAGAACAACATCGTTTTAAAGCCAAGGAAGCGGATAAGGCTGAATATTGGCGGCAAACCTGGAACGAACTGGCCAAGATTCTCGAAAAGGCAGGAATCTCGTTGCCCAATGATACTACGAATACGGAGAATGCCGATTCAGTGCGATCGATGGCAGAAAAACTCTGGGATGGGGAAACTTTTCCCCCAGAACAACGAAAAGTTGCTTTAGCCATTTTGACGCAACTGTGCGACAGCATGGTGTGGTGGACGCAACGTTACAAAAAATTTGCTAAAGAAGGAGATGAAAACAATGGAAATTGAACAAATTCCGATGATGTTTCGCGCCCAAATTAACGGGCGATCGCAGTTACAGCGCCTCGAACCTGGGGCAGATCGCCAAGATGCCGATGATTGGGTGGATGAATGGTTAGAGGGAATGGAAGAAGAACCCCCTACTTTTTCTGAAAGCGTGCAAACCCAAGAAAAGCAAATTACTTGGCGTATGGTGTCCAATAGCGGACAAGATGAAACAGTGATTCGTCCCGTGTTGGCGAAAGGAGGGTTTCCTTATTATCCCGGTAGCAGCATGAAAGGGGCGTTTTTGCGGGCGTGCCGACAGTTGGGGGAAGATGCTTTACGTTACTGTGGGGGTAAGGGAAAAGACGGGGAAGTTCATCCTGGAATCCTCCGCTTTCATGGTGCTTATCCGGTGAATAAAAACTGGCGCGATCGCTCTGCTTTGGTCGATCTGGTGCATCCTCAGCAAGCATGGCAGATGCAAGGACAAGAGGCGCACAGTGCTTTTTTGCAAATCTCTCTTTACAAACCGCGTTTGCGTTTCGGGATTTCTAGCTGCAAGGAATTGGAGGTGGAGGAATGGGAGACGATCTGGAATATTTGGCAGAAAGCAATGGAACAAGGGATTGGTTTGCGAACGAGTGCAGGATATGGGCAAACTAAGCGCGTCGGCAAATCTCGCTTATTATCGGTTCCTTTGCGCGGCCAAGGCATGACTTCTCGTCGTTTGGACAAAACCGGGGAATTTCGTCCCAATGGCTTTAAGGCAACTTTGCGCGGTCATACCCTGCGACTGTTTGGGGGACTGACGGATGCGGCGACAGCAGAAGAACTGACGCGGGAGTTATGGGGCGGGTTTAGCGGTAAAAAGTCCGTGGTGGGTCAAGTGGGGGTGAATTTTAGCGCGTCGCCGCAGGATTGGGATATATTACACCATCCTTACCGACGGGGAGATATTCCCATGTATGACATTCAGGAGGGCAGTTTGCGGCTTTTAGGGATGAATATCGAGCAGAAGCAACGGAAAAATGTGGAACGCCTTCTTCGTTCTCTCTTAAAGTTTTCTTTGCTGTTGGGTGGGTTTGGCAAGTCCTGGCGGCGGGCGGATCATCGCTTGGTTTTTCCAGCCTATACCGAAGATGTTTACAATTCTGCGATCGGCTGTCATTGGGAGTTATCCCAAGAGGTGAAGAATTGGCAAAATTACGCGATCGCCGTTCGCGATTTGGGGGATGTGACGGCGTTTCTGGAGAGTTTACACCGGACGTTACAAAACTGGTTGAAATACAAGGAGAAGGACAAGGGAGAGCCTGCAAATTGGCGAGAGGCTTGGCATGGCGATCGCGTTCAAGTTTGGGGTTGTTTGGTGCCTTCTCTGTCGGACAGTCAAGCGGTGCGCTGGCTGCATGGTAATTATCAGGGGGAAAATTCGATTAAAAAGAGTTTGCTAACGGGTTGGTTAGGGCAAATTGGGCGTTTATGGCATCGGTTATATCCGCGTTATCTGGAGAAGGACGGGGAAATGCGGGCAACGGGGGAATATGTGGAATTATTGACGCTATTTCCTCATGTTGATAACCGAAAAGAACAGGAAAAAATTGATAATTTTCTTGACTTTTTGCGGCAGGATAGTCAATTCTCTTTGCTTTATGGGACAGGGTGAAAATGTAAGATCGATGGACTCTCTGCTTATTGGCGATTTTCTTCGTTTTAATCTCTGTTAAATGGAAAATGAAATCGCGAAATTTCCCAATCTAGACACAATTCTTGACGCTCTCAAAAAAATGACTAAAAATACATGGATTGTCACAACTGGAAGTAGCGATATTTTGCTGCAAAGCGATCGCAATTGGAGCGATCTCAAAGACAAAGCGCGTCGTACTATGGGGCGTTGTCCGAAGGATGACCCAAAACCGAGAACGATGCTCAGTCTTGAGGATAATACGATTAAAAAATATTTCACTGTTCCTTCGCGATCGCTAGGCCGAATTTATGGAACAGCAGAGGAGGTTTTTGACGATCT
>NZ_JAYGHV010000212.1:0-4906 GCF_034932145.1 Spirulina sp. 06S082
AATAGAGAAGAGCTAGAAAAAACAGTAAGAAAACTGTTAAATGAAGGAGAATTAATAATTCATTGGAATAGAAAGATAAAAAATAAAGGCAATGCCATTAATGCAATGTAGATGCGTCTTAGCTTACATTGCCGCGCCGCCGAAACCTTGGATGAAAGCGACAGCATTGCTGGCTTATTTACGAGGCTGCAATGAATTTAAGCATCATCACTTCACCGACGATCCCTGGGACGTGCAGGTATTGCCTCACACTCACATGAAGCCGGGACAGCGACAGGTCAAAGACGAGGATGGCTTTTTCACCGAAGTGGCAACGCGGCTCAAGGCGGGATGGCGTTTTTTGGTGGGTGCAAACCTCGAAGGATTTCCCGAAACTCGCGTTGTCGTGCGCTTGGGAGGTGAAGGGCATCATGCTCTTGTCTCCAAGGTTGCCGATTCTGAAGAAATTCAAGGATTACAAGCCCTGACTCAGCCCAATAAACCCGACGCTATCCAACCCGGAATGTTTGCTTATCTGCTGACCCCCGGCTTGGCAGAAACGTCTGAGGAACTGGTGTACGGGCTGTATCCCCATGCTTGGAAAGAGTGCTTGCTGGGCTGCGTTGGCGATCGCGCTTTGTGGTGGGGGGGCGTGCGATCGCGCAGGGAGGAGCGCAAGCAAAAGCAGTCTGAGGAACTAAAGACCGTTAAAACCTTTGCCCTGCAACCCCAACGCGCTTTCGTGCAGCCTGGAACGGTGTATTGCTTCAAGACGGGGTGTTTTCCTCGCGATCGCCTGCTGCCCGATCCAAAGGGCAAGCCTTGGCTGGACACTTTTCACAAACTCAATTACGGAACATTACTCTGGGGACAACGATGAATCTAACTTATTTGTATCTTTTATCTCCTTTGCATACAGGGGGAACGTCGCAGGAAGGGAATGTGGTGGGGATTGCCCGCGAAACCCATACGAACTTGCCCTATCTGCCATCGAGTACCATTCGGGGACGGCTGCGTGCCAGCACGCTTGACAAAGACGATTGCAAAAAACTATGGGGCAATACGATTGAGGACGTACAAGATAAGGAACAGAGTGACGACAATTTAACCCAAGGGGCATTATGGGTGGGAGATGCGGCATTGCTTTGGTTTCCCGTGCCGTCCCTCAGTCACGGTGTTGTCTGGGTGACTTCTCCTTTTTTATTGCGTCGCTGGTTGCGTTCTCGCTCTCAGAAACTCGATTTGCCTCCAGTTGGATCGTTTAGCGGCGGGGAACGATAGGATTGACAGGAATTGCCATGCAAGTCGCCCGGGAGTTTGCGTTTTGGGCGGAAGCAATTTATCCCAAAGATGCCCCCAATTCTGATAATAATACCGAATCAGAACAAGGAGGTAATTAACGATGGCAACTCCCTCTCTTTGGTTTGACAATAGAATCCCTAAACCCGCTTCTTCTGCGAGTTTGGTTGAGTATCTGCGTTGGATGCGCGTTTATGTGGATAATGGCACGATTAAAAGCGGTACGATTCTGGAATTATTTCAAAAATTTGAGAATAAGAGTGACTCTTCTCGTCGCCTGCAACGACTCTGCGATCGCATAGAACGCCTTGCTGATGAGTCGTTTATTGCTGAATGTTCTTGGCGGGTGCGCGTGGGAGGTTTGCGCGGGCCCGAGCAAATGTTACTGCCTGCTTTTGATGCTTCGGGCATTCCCTACATTCCCAGCAGTACCCTCAAAGGCATTGCGCGATCGGCTGCTGAGGCTGAAGTGGGGGAAAAGCGATCGCGAGAAATTTTCGGCACCATTGAAACAGATTCTAATGTGATGGGACAAGTGGCTTTTCTTGATGCCTATCCTTTACCCGATGAGGAGGAGGACAACTCGAATGGCGGTTTATCTCTCGATATTGCTAATCAGATTTGGAAGTGGGAGGGGACGCAATTTCCCCGGTACAATACTAATCCCAATCTGTTTGTTTCTCTGAAAGAGTCTCGCTTTCGCGTGGGTTTGCGGAAATTAAACTGTGACGATGCAACTTTTGCTCGGGTTGTGAATTGGTTAAAACTAGGATTGTCGCGGGGTATCGGGGCGCAGGTGAATTCGGGTTACGGAACGTTGATTGCTGAGGATACCGAACCCGAAAAACCCTTGATGCTAGTACGGTTTGAATTAACTGGGCAGTTGATTCACGGGCATCAGGAGTTTAACGAGTGGAAAACAGATTGGAATTCCCCCGGAAATGCCGTTGCAGAGTTACGACCGATTGCTTTTCGTTCAATGCTGCGGTATTGGTTTCGCGCCTTGGCTGCGGGAGTTTTATCAAATGCAAAGGTACAAGAGTTAGAGATGGATTTATTTGGCGGTCTTGAACCTCCGCGCACAGGGGTTTTTCGCTTGGAAGTTGATGGCACGATTGAGCGATTGCCTTCCCGTCGTTCACCCGGTTTGATGAAAGGGAATTTATCGTTTTTTCTCTGTTCCTGCGCCCATCGTCAAGTTGAAAAAAGCCTGCTGAAGAAATTGTTGCAGTATTTGACTTGGTTGGCATTTCACTTGGGAGGAGTCGGTCAGGGGGCGCGGCGGCCTTGCTACGATCGTACTCAGCGAGCCAATGCGCGGCCTCCCTATTGGCGAGGTTCTACGCTTAAAGCAACCAGTTCTCATCCCTTTTGGGCAAATCCCGATAATGTGGAGGAATTTCAAGAATTGTTCGCCAAGCGAATGCGAGGTTTTTATAAAGTGTTAGGGGAATTAGTTGGGACTAAACTTAATTTTAGAAAGCCGCGATCGGTTCGGCCTCAACTACCAACGGAAACGCAATGGGCAGAAGCGATTGATGTCCAATGTGAAATCGTTTGTGTTGCGGGTAAAGCCTCTAATTATAAGCCGTTTGCGCTGGCTGAATTGCATAGTCTTGCTTATCAAAATGATGGGTCTTACAATCCGGCGCTGTGCGGTGATAGCAATACCAAGCCCTCACCGATTTGGATTGCCGATATTGATAGTAATTATCAAGTTGTCACGGTATTCGGAGCAAGGGAGGCAACACGCATGGGCTATTTAGATCGTCTCAATGTGAAAGTGGTGAAAGCGAGTGATTTTGTGGAGCTTTGGCCATTACCCAAACCGAAAAAGAAGACTTGAAATAAATAAATTCATGCGAGTTTCAGTCATTCGCATGAATTTTGTTTCTTGGTTTGAATTGTCTGCATACACTGAAAATACATTAATGGAGACGAAAACCATGACCATTCTCATTGCCAATATTGGCACTTCCGATCTAGCCGTAAAATTATCGGAAGAACATGGCGATTTCTTCATTCCCATTGGCTTCGATCGCAACGAACCGAATACCAAAGCGGCTGAAAGCGAACTCGATGATATTGAATTGCAAATGTGGCACGATCGCCAGAAATTAGTTCGCGAACAACTACAGGTTAAAAACTTTCGCAGCTATACCGAGGGCTTGCTGCAAGAGTATGAAGCCAAGCCGGAATTATGGCACGATCTTATTCGTCCTGGTCGTATCTTAGGAGTTATCGAAGAGGCAATCAAGAAATCTGCCAGTGATATTTATATTTTCGTCACCGACCAACCCGAATTTATAGAGGGCGAGAAAAATCATGGTTATAATTCCGACACTATTCATCTTTTCGCGATTCTTAAACTTTGGATTGAGCGAGAATTTCAGGATCATCTAAATGTGCAAAAAATTGTTATTCCCCAGAGCATTTCCGCTATTGACCAAGATGGTTTATTTGGGGAATACTATAACTTTTTTCAGACGCTTGATACCCATGAAACCATTTTGATTAGCGTTAAAGGCGGTACGCCGCAAATGCAGACAGCATTGCGAATACAAGCGATTACGTCTGGTATTGCCAATCAGATTTACCTAGAGCCACAGTTATCAATTAAGAAGTTATTGGCTGGTAAAGCATCGGATTGCGACCAAGTATCGTATTGGCGCTATCAGCGCGTGCAACAGTATCAAACCGTGAAGAAACTGCTAGAACGCTGGGATTTTGACGGGGCTAATACGATTTTGAGGGAATGGGATAAAACGTTGCAGCAGTTGCAAGATAAGGGCATTGCTGAGGTTGCAGAAAGTCGCAATCTCGTGAAGTCATCCCTTGCCGCCCTGCAAATGGCCGTGGGCTACTTTAATCTCGATAATGATTATGCTGAAAAACACTGTAATGACTTGAATAAGTTAAAGAAATTATCAGATAATTATCCCTACCAACAGGGGGAAAAACGCAAGCATTTTCCTAAGTTACTCAATCTTTATACGCAATGCTGTTTGTTGTGGGAAACCGACCGCATGGCAGATTTCCTAACGCGCATGGGTTCGTTTTATGAGGAGGTGCTTCACGAGTTAATTCATGCTTTAGACGGTGCAGAATATTTTGACCGTCCTCGACTGCAAGGGGATTGGTTTTTACAGACGAAAATATTAGTGGATGAAAATCAACCCCTCGCGCAACGGTTTTATGAACTGGAAAAGCAGTACGAATCTAATCTTAAGAGACGTTTGAAAGATGGCGTTCATCTCAAAGAAGGTCGCTGGATTAAGGCTTTAGATGATAAGAACTATAAAGATAAATTCAAACTGCCCGGTCGTCCAAGTAAATTAAATTTTGTCTTGGCTTTAGTGGAGACAAAAAATAATGCAAATGATATTAATACCTTTAAAAAACTTTGCACAGCAATGGAAAAACTGGATTATTGGTATGTTAAGCGAAATAAGCTCATTCACGTTGCTAAAGGTATTTCTAAGCAGCGAATGCAGGCTGTTTTAGATGCAGATCGTAACAGATTCACACAACCCATTCTTAAAGATGATTGGTTCGATCCTCAGATTACAAAATCAATTCAGGATGCTGCCGATCCCCCTCAAAATATTCTCTTGGTCATGTCTGAAAT
>NZ_JAYGHV010000213.1:0-4863 GCF_034932145.1 Spirulina sp. 06S082
ATGACATATCTCGCGCTAAAAAGGTGACTCCAAAGCCTCCTCGTCCCAACATCCTTAAGATTAAATAGCGATCGCGAAACAATTCCTCGGTTCCACAGAGTTGCCCGAGTTGTGTTTTAGAAAAAATATCGTTATGAAATTGAGAGAGATTAGCAGGTGGAAAGGACATAAGACTTGCATCGGTGGGAGAAAAGTGGAATCTTAGTTTCTAGGCGCGATCGCGATCTGAGGAAAAATACAATTCGGAAAAGGGCGATCGGGTTTACGATCTTTCTACACGCCCCCCCTCTTTGTTTCCAAAGGTGACAAGTTGGGGGAATGACCCCTCACATTGTATTGTAATCAATAATGACTCTAATGTCGCCAAAAAGCTCTTGTGATTTAGGTCATAGATATGTATAGAGGGGTTATAGAAGGACAAACTTCGGGAGTACGAAGCATTGGGAAACCCGATATTCTGTAAAATTATTTTTAGGATTTACGCAGCTAGGGAGCGAGACGTTCCCACTACTGTATTCTATCGTTATGGTGCGGGCATCCTGCCCGCTAATGCGTAAGTCCTAATTTTGAGTAACCGAGTGGGTTGATTTACTCATCGGCTAATAATAATGATCTCTTCTAAAAGTATGAATTCTCAATTGCAACAGGCATTTGTGCGTAAAAATGTTCTCAAAGTCATTAGTGGCTTAAATAATTTCGATCGCGATCGCGTGGCGGCGACGGTGAAGGCTGCAACGGCGGGCGGTGCAACGTTTGTCGATATTGCGGCGGATGCGGAGTTGGTACGCATGGCACGTCAACTGACGGATTTACCGATCTGCGTTTCGGCGGTGGAACCAGACAAGTTAGCGATGGCGATCGCGGCGGGTGCCGATCTGATTGAAATCGGCAATTTTGATAGTTTTTACGCGGTGGGGCGACGCTTTGAGGCGGAGGAAGTTTTGGCATTAACCAGGCAAACTCGCGCTTTACTGCCGGAGGTAACGCTTTCGGTGACGGTACCCCATATTTTAACTTTGGATCGTCAGGTGGCCTTGGCTGAGGCGTTGGTGGCTGAGGGGGCGGATATCATCCAAACTGAAGGGGGAACCAGTGCTACACCCCAACATCCGGGAACTTTAGGGTTAATTGAAAAGGCTGCTCCTACTTTAGCGGCGGCGCGAGAAATTTCGCAAGTGGTTTCGGTGCCGGTTTTGTGCGCTTCGGGTTTATCTGATGTGACGGTGCCAATGGCGATCGCGGCGGGGGCTTCTGGTGTGGGGGTCGGTTCCGCAATTAATCAATTAAACAGTGAGGTGGCAATGGTGGCTGCTGTACGTCGTTTGGTTGAGGCGTTGGCGACGGTTCGCATGGTTGAGGCGATCGTCTAATACGGTATCAATATATTCGTTAAGAATTGTAAAATAAAGTTGACTTTCCTGCGTTTTTGTGTTAGAATGCGGGATTTTTTTTTGATCGCGAGAAAAAGGTTTGATTTCCTTAAAATATTTAGGCGATCGCCTAAACTAAAATAATGTTTCTTCCCTTTTACTAAAATTCTCTCATGAACAATAAAAGAATCTCTTCCTCTTTTGGCATAAAACGACGCAATCTCTTGTATTTATTATTGGGCTTATCTGGCAGTCTGGGCATGGGAAGTTGTTCCCAGCTATCCGCAGAACCCGGCAAAAATGAGAGCGAAACAAATCTATATGATACTGTTATTATTGGCGGGGGGATTAGCGGACTAACGGCGGCTTTTCTTCTTAAGGAAAAGAATATTTTAGTGTTGGAAAAAGAAACATCTTTGGGAGGGCGAATTGTCTCGGGAGAATGGGAAGGATTTCACTATCCTAAAGGTACTGAATATATTGGAGAACCGGAAGGAGAATCCGCACAATTATTTTCACAATTGGGACTCAAAGCGATTAAAATGCCTCCTCCTACTGATGCGATCGCCTATCAAGGAAGCATTCATCATGGCAAAAATATTCTCGATTTTATTGACGAGGAGACTCAAGAAGATTATTGGCGCTTAGAGGAGGAATTATCGAAATTAAACGATCGCATTGAAGACGATCTCTTTTCTGGGTTAGGCGATCGCAATGTTACTCCTCTCAAACAGTTTGCGGGATATGATGGGCAAACGATGGCAGAATGGTTAAAACAACTTGATATCGATCCGGTTATTCAGCAATATATCGACATTGAAAATCGGGGTTTATTTGGTGCAGCCAATAATGAACTTTCTTTGCTGTTTAATATTCCTGAAATGGCTTATAATTTACCCGATCCCGAAGAAGCCAATGAGAGTGAAGTTTATACTTTTTCTCGAGGCATTTACGAATTAGTCGAAGTCTTGGCTCAAAGATTGGCTAAAAATGTGGTAACAGGGGCAAAAGTTAATCAAGTTGAAGTTAATGAAGAGGAAGAAGTTACTGTTAGTTATGAACGAGAAGGAAAAGAAGTTCTCGTGAAAGCTAAAACAGTGATTTTATCTACTCCTGCACCTATTAGCGATCGCCTTGTCACCCAGGGTTTTTCCAACAAGGTAAAAAATGCGCTAAAATCTATTCAATATGCAGAATATGTGACAGTTAATTTATTCTTGCGCGATCGCCTTTGGAAGGACGCATGGACGCTATCCTGTTTAGATGATTTCTTTGTCACTCTTTACGATGCCATTCGCACGCAAGTTGATATTTCTTATAACGGTAAAGCAGTTTTAGGGGTTTATATTGCGGCGAAAGATGCCAAAGATCGTTCCTTGTTAAAAATGTCCGATGTGGAAATTGTCGATCGCGTCCTCAAAGATTTAGAAAAATATTATCCCAATATTCGCAGTCAAGTTTTAGGGCAGGATATTCAACGTTTTCCCTATGCGTTTCCTGCTTTTAGTCGCAATTATACTAACATTCTGGAAGTGCTTTATACGGATAAAATGTTGCAAAACTCTCCTCTTTTTCTAGCGGGAGATTATTTAGTCTATGCTACCTTAGATGGGGCGATCGCGAGTGGATTTCAAGCCGCAGAAAGTGTCAATGAATATATCACAGAAAACTAATTGTGAGAGGGTTAAATTGCAGCGTAGAATATTCTCCGGAATATTCTATCTCCCCAAAACCTTCGAGGCAATAATCGTAATTGTCGCCGCAGCAATGAGACTGAATGCTAACTGTACAACCCATTGCATAGCTTGTTGATAATCACTAAAGCGATCATTAAATTTCTCTACATCTGTCACCAACTTTTCTACTATAGTATCTAGCCGTGCTACTGCAGTATCTAGCCGTTCTACCTTGGTATCCAGCCGTGCTACTGTAGCATCCAGACGTTCTACTGTGGCATCCAGACGTTCTACCGTGGTAATTAGTTTTTGTTCTTGTTCTGGGGTCATGGGTTTTTCTCCAATAAATTTTTCTGGGATTGTTCTGTAAAATTGCCCGAGAAATAATTCTACTATCCTTAATTATAAGGCCATTTTAAAAACAATCTTTTAATCCGTAAATAACCCGATCTTGTTCTTCCTCAGAGAGTTCGGGAAACATTGGCAAAGAAAGCACTTCACGGGAAACTTGTTCGGCGTTGGGGAATTGTCCTACCTGATAATTTAGATGCTGATAAACGGGTTGTAAATGGAGAGGAAGCGGATAATAAATCATGGAACTAATGCCTTTTTCTTGTAAGCGATCGCGCACCTCATCCCGCTTTGTCGATAAAATACGAATCGTGAATTGATTCCAGACTGCTTTCCCCGTTTCTGGGGCTGACGGGAGGGCAATTTGCGAAAGAGATGTTAGGCATTCTTGATAGCGTTTAGCAACCTGCGATCGCCTTTCATTCCACTCGTCGAGATAGCGCAATTTAATCGTTAAAATCGCAGCTTGTAGGGCATCCAAACGACTATTCACCCCGATCGCATCGTGAATATAGCGCCTTTTTTGTCCATGTTCTTTCAGCATCCGCACGATCGCGGCAATTTCTGGGTTGTTGGTAGTAACGGCACCCCCATCCCCACACGCCCCTAAATTCTTCGTGGGAAAGAAGCTAAAACAGCCAATGTGACCGATATTACCGACCTTCTTACCCGCCCATTCTGCCCCCGTTGCTTGGGCGCAGTCTTCAATGACCGATAAATTATGTTTTTGGGCAATTTCCATCAACCCCGTCATTTCCACAGGACGACCAAATAAATGGACGGGGATAATGGCTTTTGTTTTCGGCGTAATGGCGGCCTCTAGGCGATCGCGATCGAGGTTATAGGTCGCGCGATCGATATCGACAAAAACGGGAGTCGCCTTTACTTCCGAAATAGTTTCCGCCGTCGCGATAAAAGTCAAGGGAGTGGTAATAACCTCATCTCCTTCACCAATATTAAGGGCGCGGAGTGCCAAATAAAGCGCATCTGTGCCGGAATTACAGCCCACGCATTCCCGCGTCCCGATATAGCCGCCAAATGCAGCCTCAAAGTCCGTGACAGACTGTCCGCCGATATAACGCCCCGATCGCAGGATTTCCAGGACGACAGCATCAACTTCTTGGGCGATCTGCTGGTACTGTCTGGTCAGATCGAGGGGTGGAATATTGTTCACTCGCACAACACCTAAAAATTTTTCCTATCAAATCAAAAAATGGCCATTTTGTCATTGGGTGAGAGGACAGGACAAATTCTGGATTCTTGGACATGATATAGTTTGCTCAGATATTATCCAAATGAGTTAACCATTTTTATCATGCTTTCTGCGACCTTAAGTCAATCTTCTTTTTCTTTAAAACATGATGAACTAGCGCAAGTTTTAACCCAAACTAAGAATTTGTTGATTATTCAGGATTTAGATGGTGTTTGCATGGGTTTGGTCAAAGATCCTCTGACGCGGGTTATCA
>NZ_JAYGHV010000214.1:0-4810 GCF_034932145.1 Spirulina sp. 06S082
CCACCCTCCCCATCCTCCCCACACTCCCCACCCCCCCCACACTCCCCAAACTCCCCAAACGACCAAATGGCAAGAACCCCAAGCACTTCTCCTCAACTTTTTAAGTGGGGTAGTAGGGAGGCAGGTGCGGGAATGGTTGGATATTCCCCTACCTTCCCGAGGAGATGCGATCGCCAAACCCTGGTTGCAATCCTTGATGCAGTCTTCTACAAGTATTAAAGCCCCAACCCAGTCTCTACAGCGCTTGCATAGTGCCGTACAAACTTGGGAATTTCCCGTGCTAGATTATCTTGTTACTCCCAAGACGGAACAATTAGGAGAAGAACAATTTCGCGTTTATTTTCATCTCATCCCCCCCACTACAGGAGAAATTGCTTGGGGTAAATTAGATTGGAAATTGGATTATGGATTGCGATCGGCAATGGATCCCGATTGTGTTGTCAGTGCAGAAACGATTTGGCAAAATCCCGTTGATGTTTTAGTGCATCAGGGTCAAACCATTGAAAATCCCCAAGAAACTTTACTAAAAGGGTTAGGTTTAGCGGCACGATTATACGACCCCATTAAAGCCAGTTTAAATCACAGCAAACCCCTGCGTTGTTTGTTAAATCCCATTGAAGTTTATGAATTTGTCCGCGCTAGTGCGTGGCAATTACAAGATAGTGGTTTTAATACTATTTTACCGTCGGGATTGGATTCGCGATCGCAAGAAAAACGTTTGGGGATTAAAATTCAAGCCCAAGTTAAACAAAAACGCGGACAGCGTTTGGGGCTAAAAATTCCCATTGATTATCAATTAGAATTGGCAGTAGGAGAACAAAGTTTATCCGCAGAAGATTTCGAGCAACTTCTTGCCCAACGCTCTCCTTTAGTTGAGGTGAATGGGGAATGGCTGGCGCTACAACCAGCAGATGTTCGGGCGGCTCAATCTATATTATCTCCTGCTAAAAAAGATGAGTTAACTTTAACGGTTGAAGATGCGTTGCGGTTGAGTACGGGAGATATCAAAGTATTAGCTAAATTGCCTGTTTTTAGTTTTACAGCGTCGGGAGTTCTTAAAGATTTAATTGCGAATTTAACGGAAAATAAAGCACTAAAACCCCTCAAAGAACCCAAGGATTTTCAGGGGGAATTGCGACCCTATCAAGCACGGGGAGCAAGTTGGCTGGCCTTTTTAGAACAGTGGAGTTTAGGTGCTTGTCTTGCGGATGATATGGGGTTAGGAAAATGCGTTGCGGCAGATACAATTATTACTGTTAATGGTCGAGAAAAAATGGCGGCAGAGATTTGGGAAGTGTATGCGGGAATTACTGCCTTTGATGGAGAAGGATTGTGGTCAAAACCGATGCAATCTTTAGAAATTTTGGCGTTAGATGAAGCAACGGGAGAATTAATTAAAGCACCGATCGCGCAACTGTATCGGCAAAAAGTACGGGAAAATCTCCGTCAAGTTATTCTCGATGATGAGGTTAGTATTACTATTACTTACCGTCATAAATTATTAACTCGTCAGGGTTGGAAAAATAATTTTAGGGTAGGAGAAGCGATCGCCTTACCTTCAGAAGCAGGAAAAGCCTTAGAATATCGAGAAATCAAAGCGATCGAGCCTGTTTTTTATGATGGTTGGGTGTACGATTTTGAGGTAGAGAAGTATCATAATTTTATTGCTAATGGCATCGTTTGTCACAATACAATTCAGGCGATCGCCTTTTTCTTAAATCTGAAAGATGAAGGGGGTTTAAATGCTCCTATTTTACTGGTTTGTCCGACTTCAGTATTAAATAATTGGCAGCGAGAGTTACAAAAATTCTCTCCTACTCTTTCTCAGTTTATTCATCATGGGGATAAGCGAAAAAAGGGGAAAGAGTTTGTCAAATTTGTACAAAATCAAAACATAATTTTAACCAGTTATTCTCTCGTTTTTCGCGATATTAAAACCCTAGAAATGGTTGATTGGGAAGGAGTTGTTTTAGATGAAGCACAAAACATTAAAAATCCTCAATCCAAGCAGTCTCAAGCAGTCCGAACTTTAAAAGCAGGATTTCGCATTGCTTTAACTGGAACTCCTGTAGAAAATCGCCTTGCAGAATTATGGTCGATTTTAGACTTTCTCAACCCTGGATTTTTGGGGAATAAACAGTTCTTTCAACGACGCTTTGCAATTCCCATTGAAAAGTACGGCGATCGCGACTCCCTCGGACAATTGCGATCGCTAGTGCAACCCTTCATTCTGCGTCGTTTAAAAACTGACAAAGATATCATTCAAGATTTACCCGAAAAACAAGAAATGAATGTTTTTTGTGGCTTATCCCGAGAACAATCTCAACTCTATCAAACCTTGGTTGATGACTCTTTAACAGCAATTGAGGAAGCGGAGGGTATTCAACGTCATGGCTTAATTTTAACGCTGTTAATGAAGCTAAAACAGGTGTGCAACCATCCCGCACAATATTTGCAGGAAAAGACCCTCACACGAGGCGATCGTTCGGGGAAATTGTTGCGTTTGGAGGAAATGTTAGAAGAAGTAGTTTTAGAAGGCGATCGCGCTTTAATCTTCACACAATTTGCAGAATGGGGAAAACTCATCCAACCTTATTTAACCCGCAAATTAGAAACAGAAGTCTTGTTCCTTTATGGTGCAACTCGTCGAGAAAAGCGTCAAGAAATGATCGATCGCTTCCAAAGCGATCCCAATGGTCCACAAATTTTTATTCTCTCTTTAAAAGCAGGAGGAACAGGATTAAATTTAACCCGTGCAAACCATGTTTTTCACGTCGATCGCTGGTGGAATCCTGCGGTAGAAAATCAAGCCACCGATCGCGCTTTCCGCATCGGTCAAAAACGCAATGTTCAAGTGCATAAATTTGTCTGTACGGGAACTTTAGAGGAACGCATTGATGAGATTATTAATAGCAAGAAACAACTCGCAGAACAAACCGTGGATGCAGGAGAACAATGGTTAACTCGGTTAGATACGGAACAACTGCGAAATTTGCTACACTTAGATCGAGGAGTTGCGATCGATGAGAATAGTTAGATAATCTCAATTTGCATCTTTCTTGACTAAATTCTGTATAATAAAACAAAGTATCGACCCTTTTCTCTTTTGAGGCAATGGTACAACAACTTTCTCCCCCATCGATTGACGACGACCTTCTCTATCCTGACAGTGACGGTAAACCCTTGGCTGACAATACGACCCAATTACGCTTAATTTTCACCATAAAAGGGGGTCTAGACTCTCTTTTTAAAGACCGAGAGGATGTGTTTGTGGCCGCAGATTTGTTATGGTATCCCGTCAAACTGACGAAACAACAAATATTAGAGCAAGAGAAGCCGCAAAAACAAGCACCAGATGTGATGGTAGTATTGGGAAGACCGAAAGGAGATAGAGGGTCTTATAGGCAATGGGAAGAGGAAAATATTGCCCCACAAGTCGCATTTGAAATCCTATCTCCTGGGAACAAGAAAAAAGAGATGGAGACAAAATTCAATTTTTATCAACAACATGGAATTGAAGAGTATTACTTGTACGATCCGAAGAAGAATCGCTTGCAAGGATGGTTGAGAAAAGGGAAGAAATTAGAAGTTATTCCGCAAATGGAGGGCTGGGAAAGTCCGCGTTTAGGAATAAAGTTTAGTAGGATAGAGGGAGAATTAGCATTATTTTATCCCAATGGGGAAAGATTTGTTGATTATGTTGAGATAGTCGAACAACGCGATCGCGAAAAACAAAGAGCCGATCGCTCAGAACGCGATCGCCAACAAATACAGGTAGAATTGGAAGCAGAACGAAGTAAATTGCAAGTAATGCGCGATCGTCTCAAACAAATGGGAATCGATCCCGATACTTTTTCTTAACCAGAAGTATTCCTGCATTAGCGCAATTGATAGTATAATAAAGCAACGTATCGACCTTTTTCTCTTTTGAGGCAATGGTACAACAACTTTCTCCCCCATCGATTGACGACGACCTTCTCTATCCTGACAGTGACGGTAAACCCTTGGCTGACAATACAACCCAATTACGCTTAATTTTCACCATAAAAGGGGGTCTGGACTCTCTTTTTAAAGACCGAGAGGATGTGTTTGTGGCCGCAGATTTGTTATGGTATCCCGTCAAATTGACGAAACAACAAATCTTAGAGCAAGAGGAACCGCAAAAACAAGCGCCAGATGTGATGGTAGTATTGGGAAGACCGAAAGGAGATAGAGGGTCTTATAGGCAATGGGAAGAGGAAAATATCGCCCCACAAGTTGCATTTGAAATTCTATCTCCTGGGAACAGGAAAAAAGATATGGAGACAAAATTTGATTTTTATCAACAACATGGAATTGAAGAGTATTATTTGTACGATCCGAAGAAGAATCGCTTGCAAGGATGGTTGAGAAAAGGGAAGAAATTAAAAGTTATTTCGCAAATGGAGGGCTGGGAAAGTCCGCGTTTAGGAATAAAATTTAGTAGGATAGAGGGAGAATTAGCATTATTTTATCCCAATGGGGAAAGATTTGTTGATTATGTTGAGATAGTCGAACAACGCGATCGCGAAAGAGAGGAGAAGGAGTTACAAAAACAAAGAGCCGATCGCGCTGAGTCTGATTTACAAAAACTACGCGATCGCCTTCAACAACTCAACATCGATCTTGATACTCTTGAATAGAGTAGAGAAAAGCGATCGCCGTGACGATAGCGAATATTGATAGTATAATAAAACAAAGTATCGACCTTTTTCTCTTTTGAGGCAATGGTACAACAACTTTCTCCCCCATCGATTGACGACGACCTTCTCTATCCTGACAGTGACGGTAA
>NZ_JAYGHV010000215.1:0-4761 GCF_034932145.1 Spirulina sp. 06S082
CGCCGTGGAGAGAATGTTTTCTGGCAAAATAGAGACTCCTGGAGTGCTTCTTCCGACTAACGGATCGAGTAATTGTTGAGACAGTCCCAACAATTCGAGAACCAAACGACACAAGTAAGCAGCAATAGAGATTAAAAGAGCTTGAAGGGCGTTGAAGCGCAGAAAATGTGGTAGTGTCTGATTTTGAATGACCAAGACATAAACAGCAAAAAATATCCCAAACTCAACAATTGCCAGACCTCCAATAGAAAGGAAATAAATGGGCATTAAGATAAATAAAGGCGTAAATAATATGGCGAGAGGAGGAACGAGAGAAAAGACCAGCATTCCAAAAGGTAAGGCTTCAATTATGGGAATTAAATAGGTCAAAGCCGCTAAAATTTTGTCTTGTGTTGTTGTTGAGCCACGCCGAACCATGATTTATACCTTTTTTGTGAGAGTATTGTTTAACGATTATAGTGCAAAGAACATCTAGCGATCGCAATTCCTTAGTTTAGCTTTTTAACTCAACTTGCTAGTTATTGATTCGATCCCCCTAAATCCCCCTTAAAAAGGGGGACTTCCGGATTCTCCCCACTTATTAAGGGGGCTGGGGGGGATCGAAATTATGCGCTTTAACCAGAAAAGCTCGTGCTGAATTAGAACTATTGTGGGGAAGTAATACATTTTCAAAGCATCCAAAACGAACTGCTAGTTCAGCAGGATCGATGATTTGAGCAGTCCAACCATACTGTTTGAGAAATTCTTCTGGATCGTCAACTCCAAACCGAAAGTAACCATTATAAGGTTCGCCATCAACTGCTTGGCGATCGATCAAATCTAAACCCAATTGACTCCTTGGTGCGGTTAAAGCAAATACATCCTGCATCAACCGATCGCATTGAGATGCTTCGAGGTACATTAATAATCCTTCTAAGAGCCAAATCGAAGGGCGATCGCGTTGATAGCCTTGTTCTAGCAGTAAATGCGTCCAAGGTTGCGTTAAATCGGCGGCGATCGCGATGCGCTGACAATTAGGAGAAACCCTGCCGATAATATTCTCTTTATACTCTAAAATACCAGAAAAATCTAGTTCGTAAAGACAAGTATTCTCTGGCCAAGAAAGACGATATGCTCGCGTATCCATTCCTGCTGCTAATATAACAACTTGAGAAATGTTTGTCATGGCTTCTTGAAAAAAATCGTCAAATAATTTTGTGCGAATAGCGAGATAAGCTATATCTCGAGGGAGGGATTTTGTATTGGCAAAATTAAAAGCATCTTCTCCTGCTAATTGTGCAGCAAAAGGATCGCTAAAAAGTCGATCTTTTCTAACCGTTTCTTTCGCCCGCAGAGCAGCCATAAGACGAGCAGAAAAAGGAATAAAGGCTTGAGGAATCAGTTTGCTAGAAATATTTTTACTTGTTTCTTCCACGGCTTAGAGAGGGTTGGCGATCGCGTACCTTATAATTTTAATCTGAAATTAACCCGCTTCAACCAAAACTTGAGACTTGTTCCTTGAGGGCGTATAGTAGAGGCGTGTCCTATCAATTCTCAAACCCATGAATATTGATTGGTTTAACCCTTGGTTTGTCGCGATCGCCCTCAACACAATTTTACTAGGTTTTGCCTTTATTTCGCCTAAAAAACTCTTGACTCCTTGGGGCTATTTGCACGCATGGATTCTTGGGGTTATTGTTTGGGGAACTCTTGCTTGGCAAGGGTATCTCGTAGTAATGTTTTATTTTCTAGTTGGATCGGGAGTAACGCGCATCGGTAAAGCAGAAAAAGAAGCCGCAGGAATTGCCGAAGGGCGATCGGGTTTGCGGGGTCCGGAAAATGTTTGGGGATCGGCATTAATTGGCACCCTATGTGCTTTAGGAACTCTTCTTGTTAGCGAGCCTTGGCAAGGATTATTTATATTAGGTTATATCGCCAGTTTTTGTACCAAACTTTCCGATACTTGTGCTTCCGAAATTGGTAAGGCTTATGGGAAGCGAACTTTTTTAATTACTACCTTAAAACCCGTTCCTCGCGGTACAGAAGGAGCAGTAAGTTTAGAAGGAACTCTAGCTGGAATAGTCGCTTCTGCTGCGATCGCCTTTCTCGCTTGGGGGTTGAATACCATTTCTCCTTTCGGGATTCTTTGGTGTATTCTTGCTGCCTTTATTGCCACAAATTTAGAAAGTGTTATCGGGGCAACGGTGCAAGAAAAATTTGCTTTTTTAACCAATGAAGTTGTAAATATTATTAACACACTCATCGGCGCGATCGCAGCAATTTTAATGGCTTTTCTTTTCCTCAACTAGAGCAAAAATTGCTAATCAACAAATATTTTTCAGAAGATATTTTCTGTTTTACTATTGAGAGAATAGCCTTACTGGTTAAGATGCTTTTAATTTTTCACTAATCCAGTCTTGAATCAGCGAAATATTGTCTAATCCTTTGGCTTTAGCAATTTCCTGAATTTGTTGAATTTGCCGAGGATCTAAATCAATTTGTAGAGTGACTTTGCGTTCAAAGATAGGTTCTTGGACTTCTTCTAATTGATCTTCAAAGTCAGTTAAATCGTGAGTATCCCAAAATTGTGCTAATTTGTCAATAGAATCAGTTGAAGGAATTTTGTGTGTATTCATTTGATGAATTTTCATGCTTTAATTATATCGATTAGGGTAGGTAATGTCTATCCCTACCCTATAAGACTTTAACCCAAAGTTGGAAAGATTCGGAGCAAGATCGAATTGAGAATTGAGTTAATAATTCCCAACGCGATCGCGTCTAATAAAGCACTCCATATCCCCCAATTGAGCCGAAATCCTTCGACTAATTTAGCAGTAATTCCAAAAATAAAGGCATTCAAAAATAGTGTGAAAATGCCAAGAGTCAGAATAGTAATAGGTAATGTCAAAACAAACAAAACAGGCCTGACTAAGCCATTAAGAAGTCCTAGGATAACTCCCGCCCAAATTGCCTTGTCCGTACTATCTATTTCGATTCCTAGAGGTAAGCGAGCAATAATCAACAGACTTACCGCCGTCACTAAAGCTGTCACTAAAAATCCAATAATCGTTGCCATAATTCTCGTTTTCCCTGAATTTAAGAGGATTAACGATCGCGATCCTAGCTTGTTTTTTCCGCGATCGACAGAAAAGGGTGCTAAATTTAACACCCCTTCTGTAAAGTTTTCTAACTGATTTTATTTCTCATTCTTTTGCCATTAATTTTGGCGAAACTCAATAATATTACCAAAAGGATCGACCCGACAAAACCCCGACTGTCCCGCCGAACTATTCCAATTGACGATCGCATTTCCCCCCGCATCCACAGAAGAAGATTCTACATTGACGTTATTAGCTTGTGTCCCTGCTAACCTTGCAGCAACCTCATTTTGGCAACTATTGAGGAGTCCCGTTGATGTGGACGGTTGAGAGGAAGTTGAAGGCTGTGGAGAAGAAGGTTGAGGAGAAGAAGGGCGCGAAGAAGAAGGAACTGTCCGATCTGGAGTAGAATCCGGAGTAGAACTAGGTGCATTGCGAGGAGTACACTGTCCTCGCCAACTGCGAAGAACTCCTCGCGAATTTTCCTCTACATCATTCCCTAAATACCCCCAAGCGGTCGCGCGGTTCATCCCTTTGCGTTCTCGTTGTCGTCCACGGCTGGTTTCAACGATACAATCGTATAAAACCTCATTTTGGGCGAAAGTGGGTAATGGAGGAATAGCACCCATAATTAGAGTGGTTGTTGTTACGGTCAAGACCAACATTTTCAGGCGATCTCTCACGATTTTTTCCACGATTTTTTCCACGATTTTTTCCTTCCCGAACAAAACTATATTTTCTTTCAGGACGTTTGTAGTCGGGTAATCTGTTCCCGATGCGATCGATTCGCGATCGCGAAATCGCATCTTTTTCCCATTCCTTTAGTTTTCTCTCCCGATCGCGTGCTAAAGTTCTGTAAAATAGCTAACATCTAGCCTGAGTTTCTTTCCGAAACATTGCATGAACAAAGTGCATCTGTTTTAAAGATACTCATTTTTGTGCATCTTAATATATACACAAAAAAAAATTACTTGAATGATTTTTTCTCGCTATAACTTCATTATTCGTCTCACTATCGTTATTTTTGCGATCGTTGTCTCCAGCTTATTTTATTGGCAACTTCAATTTCAATACTACGCTGAAATTAATCTGATTCGAGAACGAGTTCAAGAAGCAGCAATTCAAGTTGATGAAGCGATTAAAACGACGGCAGATTATGTCGAACAAATGCAGGTAAGAGCGAATTCTTTTTACGAAATTGGTCAAATTGGAATTGCCGAATCTCTTCTCTTTGATAATTTAAAAGAAACGGAAGAACAAGGGCAAATATCCTATAATTTAAACAGGATTCCACCCCCTTATACCGATCGCTTAATTGGCAATTTAACTGGACTGGGAAATCTGCGCGATCGCGACTCCGATTTTTATCGAGAAATTGAGATGGCATTTTCCCTAAATCCTTTATTTCAGACTGCTTTAAAAGTTATTCCGAATGATATTCATGCTTACTATCTTTCTCAAGAAAAGTTTATTAATCGCTTTCCTTGGGTTCATTCTCAAAACTTTCAGTTCCAAACTGATTTATTAGCATCGGAAATGTACGAGCGATCGCTGCCGAAAAATAATCCCGATCGCGAACAATTTTGGACAACAGCTTATCTCGATCCAGAGAATAATAATATTAGCGTGACTTGTGCTGCTCCTGTTTATGAAGAGAACGAATTTCGAGGAGCAATTGCTCTTG
>NZ_JAYGHV010000216.1:0-4751 GCF_034932145.1 Spirulina sp. 06S082
ACGCGCTTATAACTGTCTCAAACGGGCGCAAATCAACTCTGTTGCCGATTTACTCGATTACTCCCAAGAAGACCTTTTAGAAATCAAAAATTTCGGTCAAAAGTCGGCGGAAGAAGTAATTGAGGCACTGCAACAACGGTTGGGAATTACGCTCCCTCTAGAAAAAGCCAAAAGTTAACACCCAATAAACAAGAACAATGCGCCATCAATGTCGCGTCCCCCGATTGGGGAGACCTGCCGATCAGAGAAAAGCCTTGTTGCGATCGCTGGCAACAGAACTGATCCGGAACGGCCAAATTAAAACCACTAAAGCCAGAGCCAAAGCCGTGCGATCGCAAGTCGATCGCATGATCACCTTGGCGAAAGATGGTTCTCTGTCCGCCCGTCGGCGTGCTTTGAGCTATCTTTATGACAAAACCCTCGTCAAAGCCCTATTTGATGAAGTACCCGATCGCTATAGCGATCGCGATGGGGGCTATACCCGCGTTGTGCGGACGATTCGCCGTCGGGGTGATAATGCAGAAATGTCCATTATCGAGTTGGTGGATTAAGAAAAGAATGGGAAAGAGAAGGGATTATATCTTTTCTTGTTCCTTTGATTCATTTTTCCTCAACTCACGGTCATGTCAACGTCAAGTCCCAAACTAGAAAGCAAGCGCATTGCCCTCGTTATTCAGTATCTGGGGACTCATTTTCACGGCTGGCAGCGACAACCCCAGGGACGTACCGTACAGGCAGAAATTGAGGAGGCGATCGCTCGAGTGAGCGGCGATCGCGTCACCATTCGCGGCGCAGGACGTACCGATAGCGGCGTTCATGGTGCAGCACAGGTTGCCCACTTTAATGTCGCCAGTCCGATTCCTGCCTGTAAATGGGCGACTATTCTCAATAACAACTTGCCCGAGGATATTCTCATCCGAGCCTCTGCCGAAGTTGCCCCAGATTGGCACGCTTGCTTTTCCGCCCGATGGCGGCGCTATCGCTATATTTTTTACACGGATAAGCGTCCCAACCTGTTTATTAAGCCCTTTTGTTGGCACTACTATCAACTACCTCTCGATGAAACTCGGATGCAGCAGGCACTCGACCCCCTTTTGGGACGACACCATTTAGCTGCTTTTCGCCGAGCCGGATCTGACAGAAAACACTCTTGGGTTAACGTTCAAGCGGTAGAATGTCAAAGAGAAGGCGCTTTACTTCGTATTGAGATTCAAGCGGACGGATTTTTATACGGGATGGTAAGGCTGTTAGTGGGACTGCTAGTAGAAGTCGGCAATGGGACGCGATCGCTGGAAAATTTTACCGATATTTGGGTCAACCAACGACGAGAATTAGTCAAATATTCGGCTCCAGCCAAAGGTTTATGCCTGCTGAGAGTCGGTTATGATGAGTTTCCCTTTACCAAAGAAATTTGGTATGACACTCAGCCCACCTTTATTGTCAATCATTAAACCTACAAACCAATCGTGGAAAAAACAATTTTACCGACTCAAGACACCCTAGAGAGAAAATGGTACGTCATCGATGCCGCCGACCAACGCTTAGGACGGTTGGCGACGGAAGTGGCGAACATATTGCGGGGGAAAAATAAACCGACTTTTACTCCCCACATGGACACGGGAGATTTTGTCGTTATTATCAACGCGGAAAAAGTCGTTGTAACTGGGAAAAAACCCAGCCAAAAATTATATCGCCGTCACTCTGGTAGACCAGGGGGGATGAAAGTTGAAACCTTCAATCAACTGCAAGGGCGTATTCCCGAACGCATCATTGAAAAGGCTGTAAAAGGAATGCTGCCGAAAAATTCTTTGGGTCGCAAACTCTTTACAAAATTGAATGTTTATGCAGGTCCCAATCATAAACAACAGGCTCAAAAACCTGAAATCCTCACCCTGAATACCATACCCAAAACTCGTTAATCATTAACGATTTGTTCATTTTTAATAAGGAAGATTATTCATGTCTGAAGACATCAACGATAAAGTCGTGTATTGGGGAACGGGACGGCGCAAAAATGCGGTGGCTCGAGTGCGTCTCGTTCCTGGCGACGGTCAAATTGTGGTCAATAAAAGACCGGGGGATAATTACTTTAATTACAATCCCAAGTATTTAGCGTCCATTAAAGCCCCCTTGGGAACATTGGGCATGGAAAATGAGTACGATGTTCTCGTGAATGCTCATGGTGGCGGTTTAACCGGACAGGCAGAAGCTGTAAAATTAGGGGTTGCTAGAGCCTTGTGTCAACTCGATCCGGCGAATCGCCAACCTTTGAAAATTGAGGGCTATTTAACCCGCGATCCGCGAGCTAAAGAACGTAAGAAGTATGGATTGAAGAAAGCGCGTAAGGCTCCTCAATACTCCAAGCGTTAAGCAATTATTACTCAGTTTTTGTTAGAATTATCATCAAGAAATAGGAGAGCGATCGCAAATGCCCAAACCAGGTATTCATCCCGAATGGTATCCCGATGCGAAGGTCATCTGTAACGGCGAAGTCGTCGCGACAGTTGGTTCGACCAAGCCAGAAATTAATGTAGAAATTTGGTCGGGAAATCATCCTTTTTACACCGGGACTCAAAAAATTATTGACGCAGAAGGACGGGTCGAACGTTTTATGCGTAAGTTTGGTATGCTCGATACCAGTGCAGAGACTCAAGCAGAGACTGAAGCTGAAGCCGAAGAAAAATAGCTGCAATTTTGCTTATATTAACCCAGCAGATTTTCTGCTGGGTTAATTTCGTTTTTATACTTCTGTATCTTTGGTTTTTTATTGTGGAGAAGCATCATGGCTGAATCTTATTTACTGGATAAATTAAAATCCGTCGAACAAACATTTAATGAATTATCTCTTCGTCTTGCAGATCCGGATGTCGTAACTAATCCCGATGAGTTGCAAAAAGTTGCAAAAGCGCGGGCTTCTCTGGAGGAAACGGTTAACACTTACGACATTTGGAAAAAAGCACAAGAAGAATTGCTGGGTTCTCAAGAAATTCTCAAAGAAGCTAAGGAAATTTTGAAAGAAGCCAAGCAAAAAGCCCAAGAAGAAGTAGGGAATGCTCAAGAAACTCTTAAAGAAGAGGCCAATGATGCTCGCGAGATGCAGTCAATGGCTACTCTAGAAATTAAGGAGTTAGAGCAGCAAATTGTTGAGTTAGAAGAACAATTAAAAATCTTGCTACTTCCCAGCGATCCCAATGATGATAAAAATATCATGTTGGAAATTCGGGCTGGGACGGGAGGAGATGAAGCGGGAATTTGGGCTGGTGATTTAGTAAATATCTATTCGCGCTATTCTGAATCTCAGGGCTGGAAAATTGCACTTTTAAGTGAGTCTTTGGCCGAGCAGGGGGGATTTAAGGAAGCTATTTTGGAAATCCAAGGCGATCGCGTGTATAGCAAGTTGAAGTTTGAAGCGGGGGTGCATCGAGTGCAGCGCGTCCCAGCAACGGAAGCTGGGGGACGGGTTCATACTTCTACTGCAACCGTGGCAATTATGCCGGAAGTGGATGATGTGGAAATTCACATCGATCCTAAAGATATCGAAATGTCTACGGCACGATCTGGGGGTGCGGGAGGACAAAATGTGAACAAGGTTGAGACAGCAGTGGATTTGATGCACAAGCCTACGGGAATTCGGGTTTTTTGTACCGAGGAGCGATCGCAGTTACAAAACAGAGAGCGTGCTATGCAGATTTTACGTGCTAAGTTATACGAGATGAAATTGCAGGAACAAAAGGATGCTGTCACGGATCTGCGGCGATCGCAGGTGGGGACGGGATCGCGATCGGAAAAAATCCGCACTTACAATTACAAAGATAACCGAGTCACGGATCACCGTTTGGGTCAAAATTTCACTTTAAATAGTGCGTTAACTGGGGATATTGATATCATTATCCAAGCCTGTATCTCGCAGGATCAGCAGCAACGTTTGGAATACTTGGCTAATAACACTTAAGTTGACATCCTCCCCGCTCTAAAGAGACGGGGATTCCCCAAACAAATTCAATTGAATCCATTCAGGGGCGGTTGACGCTTCACTGGATGGTGCTTCCTTAGCGGAAGTCTGACCCGTTCCTCCACGTCCGTTTATAGTCTCAGGATGTCCCCCCGCGACTTCGATGTTTATTGCGGCATTCTCGTCTCTATCATGTGTTTCTCCGCACCAGAGACAAGTCCATTCACGGATCGAGAGGTCTATTTTACCTCCTCTTTGCCTGCATGACGAGCAGGTTTGAGAAGTGGGTTCCCATCGGTCAATAACCTTGAAATTGCGACCGAATTTATCGGCCTTGTTAGACAGCATGGTTCTAAATTCGCGCCATCCCAAGTCGCTAATTGCACGAGATAGCTTACGGTTTTTCATCATGCCACTCACGTTCAAATCTTCTACAGCAATTGATTGGTTTTCTCGGATTACTTTAGTTGATAATTTGTGAAGAAAATCCGTGCGGGTGTCTTTGATTTTGCGGTGCGACCCCGGCGAATCGAATTCGCCTAGGGAACGCGCACCAAGAGAGGCGTAGAGTTTAGCAACTTTTTTACGGGCTACTTCACGACGTTTGCTACCTTTCTGTTTCTTGGAAAGTTTACGCTGCAATTTTCTCAATCGCTTGAGATTTTTCTTTAGCGGCTTAGGTGCTTTGACTTTTTTACCATTGCTAAAGGTCGCAAAAGTGCTGATTCCTAAATCAATACCGCAAGACTTTTCAATCTTGGGTAATGGTTCTGGAATGATTTCTACAACGAAACTCAGA
>NZ_JAYGHV010000217.1:0-4727 GCF_034932145.1 Spirulina sp. 06S082
TGAGAAAGCGATGCAACGGGATAACTTATATTGCGAAGTATTTACGATCGCGCCTTTACCGCAAAAAGTATATGCTCAAGTTAGTAGCGAAATTCCGACTTTATTAATGAACGGTCAATACGATCCCATTTTACCCTTACCTTTTAGTTTAGTTGTTGCTCAAAACCTCTCTAATGCTTCTATTTATAACTATCCTAATCTTAGTCATGGTTCTTTAATTTCTGGTTATTCCTGTCCCGTACAAATGGTATCAGAATTTATCGAAAATCCCGATCGCCATCCCAATGAAGATTGTATTTCAGAGATGAAAACAGAGTTTATTGATTGGTAATTAAATGCGAACATTAGAAAATACTAATATTCCCCTCCATCACCGATAAAACTTGCGACGCATTCAACCATTGTGCATCAAAAGCATGAATATGAGTGGTTGTAATCAAAGTTTGAAAACGGTCTTGAATGGCTTCTAAGAGTTGATTTTGTCGGTTGGGGTCTAATTCTGCTAAAACATCATCTAACAATAAAAGTGGAGGTTCTCGGATCACTTCTTCTATTAACTCTAACTCAGCCAGTTTCAAAGCTAAAACTAATGTGCGTTGTTGCCCTTGGGAACCGTAAAATCTTGCCGGAGTCCCATTAATCGTTAATTCAATTTCATCGCGATGGGGTCCGACTAAACTGGTGCCTTGATGTCTTTCTGGAATCTGGCGATCGCGAATTTGAGCGAGAAAAGCATTCTGAACAGTTTCGGGATCGTCGCGATCCCAATTAACATTAGGAGTATAGTTTATTTCTAACACTTCTTTTTCCCCACTAATTCGGGCGTGCCATCCTTGTGCAATGGGGATAAGACGCTCTAAACCCCGCGCCCTTCGTCTCGTGACCCGCGACCCATTTGCTGCTAATTGTGCGTCCCAGAGAGCCAGTTGCGTGAAGGTATCTTGACTGGGTGTTTCTTCTGCTTTTTTGAGTTTTCGTAACAGAGAATTACGCTGGCGCAAAACGCGATCGTATTGGTGTAAAATGTGGGCGTAAACGGGTTCGAGTTGAACGAGTAAAGAATCCAACCAGTTGCGCCGATTTTCGGGACTTCCTCGCACTAAATCTAAAACCAAACTCGAAAACTGTACCGCATTGAGATGTCCTAAAAAGTCCATTTGACGGCGCAAATTTTCGCAATTGAGTCGTGCAGTTCTTCGGCCTTGTTTGCGGAGAATTAACCCTAGATCGGTGCTTCCATAAGTTCTTTCTACAGTAGCTTCAATTTGCCCCGCGATCGCCTCCTTCTTCACAAAATCGCGATCGCGGCTGGTGCGATGACTTTTCAGAGTTGCGAGGAGTTCTACTGCTTCCAAAAGATTGGATTTTCCTTGAGCATTATTGCCCACAATAATTGTTTTTTGTGCCTCAAATTTAACCTCTTGTTCGAGGTAATTGCGAAAATTTCTTAAATATATATGTTTTAAATACATTAATGATTGATTAGGGGATAATGATTTGCAGGGAGTGACGACCATTCCCACATTGAACCGGAATAATTTTTCACCTCAAAGCCCATATCGACCAAAACTGCTGTCAGCCATGCCGATCGCACTCCTCCCGTACAGTAAACGGCGATCGCCATTTCGGGAACAATCCCTTTTTCTTGCAATTTTGCGAAAATTGTCTCCCGTCCCAACAGTTTGCCCTCTTCATCTAATAAATCTTTATAGTATAGGTGAATTGCTTTGGCAAGATGTCCCCCCCGAGATTCGCCGTAGGGAGTTTGTCCTTGATATTCTCTCGCTTCTCGGCTATCGATGACAACAAGGCGATCTTGCGCGATCGCGGTTCTAAGTTCATTGACCCCAATTTCCCAGGTAGAAACGCGCTGTACGGTAAAATCTCCTTGTTTAGGTGCAGAGGTTAAGCTAATATTTCCTAGCGCCTTCACACCCCCATCCACGAGATAGGTTTGAGAATGTCCCAAAGTCCTCAACATCCAAACGATTCGCCCTTCTTCCCCCCATCCTCTCAAAGGATCGCCGAAAACAACAACTGGGCGATCGCGATCGATCCCCAAAGATTGTAATTTTGCCGTTAATACTGCATCATCTTGCAACAATTTGCCTCGGTGAGGAGAGTGGGGTTGAGAAAAATCCTGCCACGCAACAGGACGGGCAATTCTGCGGTGTAAGGGGTTTTCAGGACGCGCATCGAGGAGAATAGCCCCTTGTTTGAGGAGTTCTCGGGCGCGATCGCCATCAATAATCCATTGTTGCTCATGCTGTTGGCTTTGGACAAACTCAGAAACAAACAGAGAATTTTTCTGCACCGTTTCCCGTCTGCGAAACTCCGGTAGCAAGAGGAATGCGGCGATTCCCAAGGCGATCGCGGCGATCGTCACCAAGATCGAAAACACTAGAGATTTAAAAGGCATGAAAAAAATTTATAGCAGTTTTAAAATGATTCAGAAAAAAATCTAGCAATTCTTAAATTAAATGCGAATAAGTGCGAGGATCGACAGAGAATCGGGTATTAGTGACGATGGTACGGATACACCCTCAACAGTAAAGACAACAATGGCTTTTAACGAACCTGCAACTATCGAAGCAATTACAGCACGTGAGATCCTCGACTCTCGAGGACGACCTACCTTAGAAGCCGAAGTACACCTAGAAAGCGGTGCAAGCGGTTTAGCGCAAGTTCCTAGCGGTGCCTCGACGGGTACCTTTGAGGCACATGAGTTGCGGGATGGAGAAAGTCGCTACGGTGGTAAAGGCGTTCTCACTGCCGTCCGCAATGTTAAGGAAAAAATTGCCCCAGAATTGATCGGACAAGATGCGTTAAATCAGATGACGATCGATCGCATTATGCTCGATCGCGATGGTTCTCCCAATAAGTCTAATTTGGGTGCCAATGCTATTTTGGGGGTCTCCCTCGCTGCGGCTAAAGCTGCAGCCGCAGAGTTAGGATTGCCGTTATATCGTTATCTGGGGGGACCTTTAGCCAATTTGCTACCGATTCCTTTTATGAATGTCATTAATGGGGGTTCTCACGCGGATAATAATGTGGATTTCCAGGAGTTCATGATTGTCCCCGTAGGTGCGCCTACCTTCGCCGAAGCCTTGCGCTGGGGTGCGGAGGTCTTCGCCTCATTACGAGGCGTTCTTGCTGCTGAAAAGCTCCTCTCTGGGGGTGTTGGGGATGAAGGTGGATTTGCTCCCAACTTGCAATCTAACGAACAAGCATTGGAACTGCTGATGAGTGCGATCGCCAAAGCTGGATACAAAACCGGGAAACAGGTGGCGATCGCCATGGATGTTGCAGCCAGCGAGTTCTACAAGAACGGGCAATATGTTTATGATGGTTCTCCCCACAGTGGTGAGGATTTTATCAACTATTTAGGCGAATTAGTTGACAAATATCCCATTATTTCCATTGAAGATGGCTTACACGAGGAAGACTGGGACAACTGGAAACTATTAACTGAGAAATTGGGGGATAAAATTCAGTTGGTCGGGGATGATTTATTTGTCACTAACCCCACTCGCTTACAAAAGGGCATTGATGAAAAATCTGCCAATGCCATTTTAATTAAACTCAACCAAATTGGCAGTTTAACGGAAACTTTGGAAACTATTGCCCTCGCAACTCGCAATAAGTTCACTTGTATGATTTCCCATCGTTCCGGGGAAACCGAAGATACCACGATCGCCGATCTTGCTGTTGCAACTCGCGCAGGACAAATCAAAACCGGTTCTCTCTGTCGCAGCGAACGAGTTGCCAAGTATAATCGCTTATTGCGAATTGAAGAAGAGTTAGGCGATCGGGCTGTTTATGCCGGAACTCTCGGTAAATAATGGCTTGAGGGAATATTTAAAGGCTGTTACCTTCGTTTTTGCTATTTATAGGTAACAGCCTTTTCTCAAGTTCCATTAGATTGCTTTTAAATATACTTCATACGGATTAGAAAGACAACAAATTGCGATCGCTATCAAGCAACGTCTTCTACATCTTCTTCAAGTTCAATATCTTGAAAAGCATATTTTTTATCTTCCGGTTTCTTAGCTCTTTTCCAAACATTTACCACAACTCGGCGATTGACCATTGGGCCAATAACATCATCAATTTCATCAGCTTCATAAAGCTGGTTTGGCGCGATCTTATTGCCGGCTGCCACCTGTTACTCATTTATTATTCATCATCCATACCTATCCAATCTGGTGCAACGTAACCAACTTCTATATTACGATTTTTGACTTCAGCCTCGATGTAATCAATTTGAAGAGAAAAATCGTCCTCTCCTATTTTTGGTTTTACTTCTTCAAAGCTATCTGTAAAATAAATAAGTACATCCACATCTAAAAGAGATCTGATGGTTCGAGAAGAACTTCCAATTGAGAAGTCTCCTTCGCTATCGGATGCAAAGAAAGAAAAATAAAAATTAATATCAGCTTCAAGTGTTAATTCTGACGCAATAACAAAAAAATCATTGCTGGAATCAACAGGTTTAAATATCAGATTAGGAGATTCCAATAGCTTAAATTTAATTTCGTGAATAGAGGATATCACTCCAGAGTCTATTCCATCAATACCGAAATCAGAGTCAAATCCTATTGGCTCGAACTGGGATTCACATAATGCTTCGCCTACAAGAGAGAAAATATATTCTTCCATCTTTTTCAAATTTCCACCTTTATGCAAATTTGACAGTCTTTGGCACAGTTCCCTGGGACTATCAGGTT
>NZ_JAYGHV010000218.1:0-4666 GCF_034932145.1 Spirulina sp. 06S082
CACCAGCAGCAAGTATTCCTGCACCCCCTCCCCCACCTCCACAAGCAGCTAGTATTCCTGCACCTCCTCCCCCACCTCCAAAAGCAGCAAGTATTCCTGCACCCCCTCCCCCACCTCCAAAAGCAGCAAGTATTCCTGCACCTCCTCCCCCTCCTCCTCCTCCTCCGAAGGTGGCGAGTGTTCCCATGCCTCCACCTCCCTCAATGCCTAAGATGTCAACTCCTTCAAAAGAGAAGGAATTATTAGAGACTAAACCCAATATAGTTGTTCCTCCGTCACCTTCCCCTACCTCAAAAACTAAAAAGCGATCGCCAGTTAGCAAACCTGAAATTCCCAGTCTCGATCTCGGCAATCAAAATGTTGTAGAAGATGTTGTAGAAGATGTTGCAGAAAATGTTGCAGAAGATAATGATATAAAAATCAATCCCTTTGTTGTTCCGGACAATTGGGAGGAACTAGCAGATAGTTCGGTTGCGGTAACATTAGAACCCAATGCGATCGATCCTTTTGCCCCACTCCCTGAAGACATTCCTAGAGAATCTCCCGCGATCGATCCCAATAATCCCTTTTTTGTTTCTCCCGATGCTTCAGTTTCCTCACAAAATATTCCAGTCGATCCTCTCAATCCTTTTGTCTCAATTAACTCACCTTCAAAAACTTCTGAATCGTCTCCACCGATTAAAACAGAAGCGAAAATGCCCGCATTAGCGGAAATGGAAGAAGTAGAAGAAATGCCCGCATTAGCGGAAATGGAAGAAATAGAAGAAATGCCCGCATTAGCAGAAATGGAAGAAATAGAAGAAATGCCCGCATTAGCAGAAATGGAAGAAATAGAAAAAATGCCCGCATTAGCAGAAATGGAAGAAATAGAAGAAATGCCCGCATTAGCAGAAATGGAAGAAATAGAGGAAATGTCCCCCGAAGCCTTAGAAATTGTAGAAAATAATAACTACTACAATGCGGATATTCCCTACGAACAATTTGAATTGCTGCATATTAATAGCGAGGTGCAGTATCGAGGTGTCAAAGGGGTTGCGATCGCCTCCGATGGCGTTACTTTAGTTACTTGCGGCAGTGATATTTATATGAATCGCTGGAACTTATATACCTTGAACAAAGAAGCACAATTTAGTCTCTACTCTAAAGGGGTGCAATGCCTCACTATTACACCAGATGGCGCGATCGTTCTCACGGGAGCAGAAAAAGGGAATCTCAAATGCTGGGATATCAATACTGGAGAACTCATCGGAACATTTAGTGAAGGCTCCCTCGGCATTACTGGATTAGCGATCGCCCCGGATGGAACCACCGTCGTTAGTAGTTCCGCAAAAAGCAATCTCAAACTCTGGGATTATCCCTCGGGGGCATTACTCGGACCCCTCAACGACGAATCTTTAGGGGCAACTGCCGTTACCATAACACCAGATGGAACCACCGTCCTCAGCAGTTCCCACGACAGCAATATCAAATACTGGGATTTAGCAACAGGAGAATTATTAGGACCGTTAAATATTCAATCCTTTGGTGTAACTTCTTTAGTAGCAACCCCAGATGGTCAAGCCGTTATTAGTGGAGATGAAAGAGGCATGATAACAATTACCAGCTTAGAGACAGGAGAAACAATTCGCACCATGAAGGCACATCAACTCGCTGTTAATTCTCTTGCAGTCAGTCCCGACGGTTGGTATATCGTGAGTGCCAGCGATGAAGAAATGAAATTATGGGGAGTACCTCAATAATTTTAATTCAGGACTGCCGTATTGAACGTGGAAGGGCGATCGCGCTTTGTTTCTTAGCCTATCTCTTCTTAAAGGGCGATCGCGATTTTTTCCTCTCATCATCTTGAAATTGATACAATGAGAACAATCGCATAAGTAGGGCGCATTCTCATGCCGCAATATTTGTTATGACAGCCGTTCAACCTACCAACGCTCTAAATCGGCGATCGCCCCAAAAAAACGCGATCGCCTCTCCCATGTCGTCCCCATCTACATCTAGCTATCCGTTTGATGCCCAAGCCATTAAAGCGCAATTAACCTCCTATAGCGAACAAAAATTTACAGGAAAACTAGAATTACAATTAACCCCTCGAGAAAAATGGGATTTATATCTTAACCTAGGGCGCTTAATCTGGGCAACGGGAGGGCTTCACCCCGTCCGACGGTGGCGCAGGCAATTATGGCGCTGCTGTCGCGAGATTAGCCCCAATCAAATTAATCTGCGAAATACCGATGCCCTTGAATGCTGGGATTATCAAATTTTGGTGATTGTGGTTCAACGTAAATTATCTGAGACAGAACCCATTGTGGCAACGATGTTAGGCATGATGACAGAAGTATTATTTGATATTGTTCAGCTTATGGAGTTAGTCACCCTCAAACTCAAAGCAACTCAAAATCCAGCCCAATCAAAACATCAATATTCTCTGATTGTTCACCCTGGAGTTCGTCCTTCCGATCGCGGCTTATTACCTCAAAATGATTGGTTATTAGCATCCGCTATCATGCAAATCGATCTGATTTGGCAGCAGTGGGTCAATGCAGGACTAAAAGGTTATTCCCCCAATTTTGCGCCGATGATTAGCAACCCACAAAAACTACAAAAAATTATTCCAGAAACAACCTATAAAAATTTAGTGACTTTATGCAATGGGCAAAGAACATTACGAGATATAGCTGCCCTTTGTCAACAAGATGTTTTAAAACTTTCTACATCTTTAGCGCCCTATATTCGCCAAAAAGCAATTAAATTGATTCAACTTCCCGATTTGCCTCATCCGGATTTCCGAGAAGTAAAAAAAAGCGGAAAACCTCGTCAACCGTTAATTGCTTGTATTGAGGATAATGAACAAACTCTGCAAATTTTAAAAGAAATTCTCACGGAAGCTGGTTATCGATTTTTGGCGATCGCCAGAGAAGTAGAAACTTTACCGATGTTATTACAACACGAACCCGATCTCATTTTTCTCGATTTAGTCATGCCCATTGCTAACGGTTATGAAATTTGCGCTCAAATTCGCAGGATCGAACGATTTAAAGAAATACCAATTGTCATTTTAACGGGAAAAGACGGACTTGGCGATCGCGTTCGAGCTAAAATGGTCGGAGCTACTAATTTTTTAACCAAACCTATTGATGCGGATAAGGTTTTAAACTTGATCGGCGAACACTTGAATAATGAACAATAAATCAGAAATAATAAGAGAAAACATGAACAATAAATCAATCGCTTTTCTAGGACTGGGAGTAATGGGGGGTTACATGACCGCAAACTTGGTCAAAGGCGGTTTTAATGTGAAAGGATGGAATCGAACCCGCGATCGCCCAGGGGTTAAAATTGCCGCAGAAGCAGGGGCAGAAATCGCCTCTTCTCTACCAGAAGCTGTTGAGTCAGCAGAGATTATCTTTTCCTGTTTAGGAGATGTTCCCGATGTGGAAGCAGTGCTATTAGGAAAGGAAGGCGCGATCGATTATGCCTCTAAAAATGCCTTAATTGTTGATACCAGTACTATCGGTTCAACCGCCGCGAAAAGAATCGGTGCGGAGTTAGCCAAGCATCATTTACGCTTTCTTGATGCACCGGTTTCTGGAGGAGATGTTGGCGCAAAAAATGGGACTTTAACCTTTATGGTGGGAGGTAGCGAGCCAGATTTTGCCGAATGCGAACCTTTCTTTCAAGCAATGGGTCAAAATATCCGTTTGTGCGGTCCTATAGGTAGCGGTCAGGCTGTAAAAATGTGCAATCAAATCCTCGGTTCTCTTAGTTTAGTGGGTATCTGTGAAGCAATGCTTTTAGCTGAGAAACAAGGCATCGATCCGAGTTTAATTGTTGAAGTATGCAGTACGGGTGCATCAGGTTCTTGGGCGCTTTCTAATCTAGGGTTGAAAGTAGCAGAATCGGATTTTGCACCAGGATTTATGGTGAAACATATCCTCAAAGATTTGCGCTTAGTTCGAGAAATTGCTGAGTCTGCATCTCTAGAATTACCAGGAACTGAGTTAAGCGATCGCCTCTTTAAAATTGTCCAAAGTTTGGGGGATGGAGAAGGAAAGGAACAGGGAACTCAAGCCATGATTCGCGCTTATCGAGAGAAAAAATAGAGCATATTATCTAGTTTTGTTAGAGATTTATCTAAGTTAAACTAATTTAAACTTAGTAAAAAATTCAAAGACAGCGATCGCCTTTACAGCGTGAACTCAGCAAACTCTCCGACACCATTTTTGCTTTCTTGGGGGGGAGTAAATGGGAATTCAGAACTCTGCATCAACTCAGTAAACAGCAACTTTGGATTTTGTTGTAGAACATTTAAGAGACTAATAAAATCTCGCACGATTTCCCGAGGTGTAGACATTTTTTCTGCTCCAATCCGACTGTTTGATTCCTGTTGAAACATTTTAATTTGTTGCAAATCTATATTTTTTTGATAACCGTAATGAGTGGCGTGAAGTTCTGCCAAATGATGAAGTAGTTGGGCAATTTCTGCGGTTGTTAGCGGTTCTAATCCGATCGCCGTAGCAAAACTATCTTGCAGTCCGTCCTTAAGAAAGCGACTTTTGGCCAAGCGAGTGCGCCAGGCTTCATCGCTATATAAACCCCGTCGTTTATCCTCAATAAATTGGGGGGTACTGCCCACAACAATGCCTAAATGTTCCGCCTTTCCCTGCAT
>NZ_JAYGHV010000219.1:0-4649 GCF_034932145.1 Spirulina sp. 06S082
ATCTGGCATCAGTATTGCGATCGCCCTCGTCAAGTTTCCACTACCGACACGATGCAAGGGTCTTATTTGGGACCGCATTTTAGCAATGAGGAAATTCGTCAATATCTCGATGATGTGGGGGCAAAATATAAGACTCTTAATGATGAGGAATTAATGCCAGAATTGGCAGATATTTTAGCTAAAGGAAATGTAGTGGGTTGGTTTCAAGGTCCCATGGAATTCGGTCCCCGCGCCCTCGGAAATCGCTCTATTATTGGCGATCCTCGCAATACCGAAATGCAGTCTACCATGAATTTAAAAATTAAATATCGCGAGTCTTTTCGTCCTTTTGCACCCTCGGTTTTAGCGGAACGAGTTTCCGATTATTTTGCTTTGGATCGCCAGAGTCCTTATATGTTATTAGTTGCCCCTGTGCGAGAAGAATTACATTCTCCCATGACAGAAGAACAGCAACAACTATTTGGGATCGAAAAGTTAAATATTCCTCGTTCTACCCTTCCTGCTATTACTCATGTAGACTATTCTGCAAGAGTACAAACCGTACACAAAGAAACCAATCCTCGCTATTACGATCTCCTGAGTCATTTTGAAGCCAAAACGGGGTGCGGTGTTTTGGTGAATACGTCTTTTAATGTTCGAGGGGAACCCATCGTTTGTACTCCTGAAGATGCCTATCGCTGTTTCATGCGAACAGAAATGGACTATTTAGTTCTAGAAAACTTCTTACTAGCAAAACCCGACCAACCTCAATGGCAAAAAAACGAGTCGTGGCGAGATGAATTTGAGTTAGATTAAGAAAATTTTTGCTACGATATCCTTAAATTTCAAAAAACCCGAATCTAAACATTACACTCTGATAAATCATGATCTTTCCTAAAATTCCCTTAACTCAATTTGCTTTAAATGCTAGTAAACTCTCCTTTTTCTTTGCTTGTTTCCTAGGAGGAGAGGCGATCGCGCAAACTCTTCCTCTCACGGAAAATCTCATTAATTTGGATTCTCCAGAAGGAGAAAGTTTACTGTTTGCAAGTCAAGCAAGGCGCGATTATCTCCCTCTTAGCGTGCAGTTTGTCAGTCAAGATAATCTGGCTTATTGTGGGGTTGCTAGTATGATTATGGTTCTCAATGCTTTAGGAATTGAAGCCCCAGAAGCACCCGAATATAACACCTATCGAGTCTTTACCCAAGAGAACTTTTTCAATAATCCCAAAACCCAAGCAGTGCTTCCCAAAGAAACAGTGATGCAGCAGGGAATGACTTTGGCAGAATTGACAGGATTTTTGCAAAGTTATGGACTTGATACCAACACTTATCATGGTGGAGAAATCTCCTTGGCAGAATTTCGCCAGCGCATTATTACTAATTTAGGACAACCCGATAATTTTGTTTTAGTGAATTATCTTCGCAGCGAAATTGGTCAAGAAAGAGGCGGCCATATTTCCCCCATCGCAGCTTACAATGAAGAAAGCGATCGCTTCCTCATTCTCGATGTTGCGCGATACAAATATCCCCCTATTTGGGTCAGTGTCGAGGAACTTTGGCATTCTACCAATACCATTGATTCGACATCAGGAAAAACGCGCGGCTTTGTTTTAATTAGCAAGTAATAATCTCTTTTGAGTTAACAATAATGACTTTAGAATTGAGCCAAAAGAAAAAAGAAATGCGCCAATTTGGAATGCTTTTGGGAACATTTATTCCGCTTCTCTTTGGCTTAATTTTGCCTTGGTTGTGGGGTCATGGTTTTCCCATATTACCTTGGATATTGGGGGGAGTATTTTGGTTTCTGGCGATCGCCTTTCCTCCTTCTCTCCAACCTGTCTATAAAATATGGATGAAAATTGCCGAAATTCTCGCTTGGATCAATTCTCGTATTATTCTGGGAATTATCTTTTTTGCGATCGTTACCCCAATGGGGTTTATAATGCGTCTGATGCAGCGAGATCCAATGGCGAGGAAATGCGATCGCCAAGCGGAAACTTATCGCGTTAGCAGCCAAAAACGCAGCCGAGAAAGCATGGAGAATCCTTACTAATGCTAGATTTAATTCAAGACCTTTGGGGCTTTTTAAAAGAACGCAAAAAATATTGGCTTGCGCCTTTAATTATTACTTTGGTATTATTAGGAGCATTAATTGTCTTTACTCAAGGATCCGCGATCGCGCCTTTTATTTACACGCTGTTTTGAATTAAGTTTGCAGAAAAATTGACCGAGTATGATAAATTAACAGCGTGTATTATCCTGTCTCCTTTTTGCAGGAAATTTTTCTCCAAAATCAAAATTTTTAGATTGGCGATCGCCCATGAAATTAAAACAATTTCTTATTACCCTTAAAAGTTACACTGCGATCGGTCTGATTACATTAGTTTTCCTAGAAATTGCTTTCCAATTTTCTAGTCTCAAACCTTTGCAAAATTTGTCAGGATTCAATAACTTATATAAAGTATCCGATCGCGATAAATTCGGCGATAGTGCCTGTGGTTCTTATTGGTGGAAATCTCAATTTATCAAACGCTATGAAAGCGATCGCGGACTCATTCGCGATGCCAGATTACACGATACCCATACTACTCGCGGCTGGACTCCTAGACCCAATCTATCTGTTACTATTGATAATATTAAGTATACAACCAATCAACAAGGTCATCGTGCCTTAAAAGATTATAAACCAAACCCAGAACAGTATACAGTTTTAGTGGTGGGAGACTCCTATACTTTTGGCATTGATACCGATGATTCTTTTCTGTGGACAAATCTTTTGCAAGCCAAAGACCAACGATTAAATATTATTAACTTAGGAGTCGGCGGCTATGGATTAGACCAAATTTATATTACCTTAAAAGAAACAATCAAAACTTATCAACCCGATCTCGTAATTGCTGCTTTCATTTCTGACGATATTTTTCGGATGCGCTTTGACTTCAGAGATTATAAAAAGCCAATATTAAAAATCAAAGGAGATGAATTGATTGTAAAAAATACTCCCATTGGTAGTTTAGAAGAAACATATCAAGAAATTAAACGAGAATTAAAATGGACGACAATTCCAGTCCTAAAACTCGATGATGTTGTTTATAACTTGTCCATTTCTTGCCGAGAAGTAAATTATCAATTACCAAGTAAAGTTTTTCTAGAAATGCAAGAAATTGCTCGACAAGAAAAGGCTGATTTTCTCTTGACATACCTTGCCAGTAACCCAGAAGTTGAAAACCCCAATCATACAAGCTATGGAGAAAAAGTCTTCCGGCAATTTATCTTAGAAAATGAAGTAAATTCTTTGAATACCCGCCCTTATTTTTTAGCAGGAAACAAAGCCGGAAAAAATTATAGTGGCGGACATTATCAAAAATCCGAGTCTATTTTGGTCAGAGATATCATTTATGATAAAATAAAAGACTCAAAATCTTTTCAAACATTTATTGCCGATCGCGTTTCCCCATCCCCTTAACTTGAATGCCTCTAGTCGCCTCTGTCACTGTTCCCGCAACTACTGCCAATCTCGGCCCCGGTTTTGATTGTATCGGTGTTGCTTTAACCTTATACAATCAATTTGAGTTTATCTGTCTGGAAGAACCCGACGCGCCACCTGTTAAAATCAATGTACCCGGTACTCACTCTTCTTTAATCAGTAAAGATAAAACAAATTTAGTTTATCAAGCATTTACGAAACTTTACGAACACCTCGACCAAGATCCGCCTTCTGTAGAGATTACCCTCAAAATGAGTATCCCCTTGGCACGAGGCTTAGGGAGTTCTGCCACTGCAATTATCGGGGGACTATTGGGAGCAAATCAATTGGCGGGAACACCTTTAAGTGATATCGAGATTTTGCAATTGGCGATCGCCATTGAAGGACATCCCGATAATATTGTCCCCGCCTTATTAGGAGGATGTCGCCTTGCTACCGCTAGTCAAAACGAACTCGGTATGAGTTGGCAAATTTGCGATATTCCTTGGCATGAAAGCATTATTCCTACGATCGCAGTACCCAATTTTACCCTGTCAACCGAAAAAGCGCGATCGGTTCTTCCCCTTGAAGTCAGTCGCAGTGATGCAATTTTTAATATTTCTCGTATGGGATTACTTCTAAGAGGGTTAGAAAAAGGAGATGAAAAATGGTTGCGGACGGCACTACAAGATAAAATTCATCAACCTTATCGTCAAATTTTGATTCCAGGTTATAAAGCAGTACAAAAAGCGGCCATAGAAGCTGGTGCTTATGGTATGGTGATTAGTGGGGCTGGTCCTTCTTTACTCGCTTTAACCCATTTTCAGAAAGCAAAAGAAGTTGCTGCTGCTATGTCAGAAGCATGGAATGGGGAAGGAATTAACGCACAAGCGCGTCCTCTGAACATTGATACAAACGGGGCCAGGAGTCGCCGAGAAATGGTTACTCGTCGGATGCGGTAGAAATTTAGAAAAGTAGATGAGATTGTTTTTTGAGATTGCACTTCCCAAAATCCGCTCGAATTTGCTACACTATCATCTAGTATTGCAAGAAGAGTTATAATCCAAACAAAACCTATTATTTGTATGGTGATGTAACTATTGTCATGCTTCTGTAGCTCAATTGGTAGAGCACCTCACTTGTAATGAGGGGGTTGCAGGTTCAAGTCCTGTCAGAAGCCTTCCTACCATTATAGATAAAC
>NZ_JAYGHV010000220.1:0-4623 GCF_034932145.1 Spirulina sp. 06S082
CCCAAACAACTCAATCAAGAAATACCAGAAGCGATATCTGCCATTGTCATGAAACTCATGGCAAAAACAGCAGAAGATCGCTATCAAAGCGATCGCGGTCTCAAGGCCGATCTGGAAGAATGTTTAAAACAGTGGCAAACTTCAAGAGAAATCAAAAATTTTATCCCCGGACAACTCGATCGCGCGGGACGTTTTCTCATTCCCCAAAAACTCTATGGCAGAGATTCTGAAGTTGCTACTTTACTTGCAGCCTTCGATCGCGTAAGCGAGGGAGCAAGAGAATTAATGTTAGTTTCCGGTTATTCTGGGATTGGAAAAACCTGCGTCGTTCAGGAAGTTCACAAACCCATTACACGCCAACGAGGTTACTTTGTTTCGGGAAAGTTCGATCAATTCAAGCGAGATATTCCCTACTCTTCCATTATCCAAGCCTTTCAAGAATTAGTACGACAAATCTTAACGGAAGCAACAGAAAAGATTAAAGATTGGAAGCAAAAACTTTTAGAAACACTAGGAACTAATGGTTGTATCATTACCGATGTCATTCCCGAAGTAGAAATGATTATTGGGATTCAACCAGAAGTTCCAAAACTAGGTTCTCTCGAATCCCAAAACCGTTTTAATCAAGTTTTCCAACAATTCGTTCGTGTTTTTACGACACGAGAACATCCTTTAGTTGTTTTTCTAGATGATTTACAGTGGGCAGATACAGCATCTCTCAAATTACTGGAATTACTGATAACCGATTCGGATAGTCAGTATCTTCTCATTTTGGGAGCATATCGAGATAATGAGGTTAGCCCATCTCATCCAACGATTATAACCATTAATGAAATTCAAAAATTAGGTATAGTTGTTAATAATATTGTCCTCGAACCATTAGAACTCAATTACGTTCGCCAATTAGTTAGCGAAACATTGACCAATACAAATAATTCACAAGAATTGGCCGATCTACTTTACCAAAAAACTCAAGGAAATCCCTTCTTTTTAACGCAATTATTTAAAACCCTTTATACCGAACAGTTGCTAGAATTTAACTTTGATCGTGAAAATTGGCAATGGAGCATTGAAAAAATACAAGGATTTGGAGTTACAGATTTGAATGTTGTGGATTTGGTGTCCCGTAATATTCAAAAACTTCCCGATCGCGTACAAAGGGTTTTAAAACTAGCTGCTTGTATTGGCAATCGTTTTTATTTAGAAGTATTGGCAATTGTGAACGAGAAATCATTGGTAGAAACAGCCGATGATTTGTGGCAAGCACTACAAGCAGGGTTGATTTTGCCTTTGAGTAAGAACTATAAAATTCCTCTATCTTTTTCTGAAAGCGATCGTAACGGTTCTTTAGCGACCGATACCAATCGCATTACTTACAGATTTTTACACGATCGGGTTCAGCAAGCTGCTTATTCACTCATTCCAGAAACAGAAAAACAGGAAACGCATTTAAAAATAGGTCAATTATTATTAGAAAGAACAAACCAAACAACGTTAGAAGAAAATATCTTTGATATTGTCAACCAATTGAATATTGGTTCGCAATTAATTTCTCTAGCATCAGAAAAAGAAGAATTGGCAAAGTTGAATTTAATGGCTGGAAAAAAAGCAAAAATTGCTAATGCTTATGAAGCTGCAAATAAATACTTGAGTGAGAGTTTGAAACTGTTGCCAGAAGATGCTTGGACAAAACATTATGAACTCACTCGAGATTTACATATAGAAACTGTCGAAGTAGACTATATTACCGGCAATATCGATCGTGCTAACTCTTTATCTCAAATCATATTCTCAAATACTCAAACTTTATTAGAACAAATCAAAATACATCAATTTAAAATAACATTTTATTATGCACAAAATAAATTACAAGAAATGATAGATTTATCCTTAAAAATATTGAAACAACTGGGAGTATCTTTACCAAGTAAACCCAATCAAATCAATGTTTTAATAAGTTTATTTCGCACAAAGATACATTTAGGTCGAAAAAAAGTCTCAGACTTAAGCACGCTTCCAGAGATGACTGAAATTCATAAAAAAGAAAGTTTGAGGATTTTAATGGGAGTTATACCCGCTACTTTTAATGCAAGCCCTTTACTTTTCCCGTTAGTTGTTTTTAAAATGCTCAATCTTTCAATTAAATATGGGAATTCGCCATTATCTGCTTTTGGTTATGCCTGTTACGGTATCATTTTGTGTAGCGTTCTGGGAGATATCGAACGAGGATACCAATTTGGACAACTAGCTATGGGGTTGTTAGATCGATTTGATTCAAAAGAAATGAAGGTAAAAATATATTTTATATTTAATACTTTTATCAAACATTGGAAAGAGCATATCAAGTCAACAACTCCTTCACTCATTGAAGGCTATAAAGCAGGATTAGAAACAGGAGATATGGACACTGTATTTCAATGCGCTGCCAATTATTCAATACATTTAAACTTTCAAGGTTCTCACTTAGAGTCAGTCTTAAAAGAACAATTAAGCTATTGCGAATCAGCAAATAAATATCATCAGTTTTTACATAAGCAGATAATAGAAATTTTCGTTCATTTTACATTGAGTCTAACTGATAGCCAAAACCACCTTCAAGAGAAAGAAAATCTAGAAAATACTCTACAATTACGCTCAACAGAAAGTAAGAATCTATCAGAACTGGCCTTAATTAATTTTGCTCAATCTGTTCTATCTTATCTATTTAAAGATTACAATCGGGCCTTAGTAGTTTCAGAACTTACTGAGCAATACAGTCAAAATATTAGTGGTAATGTTCCTTTCTCTTTACATCATTGCTACCATTCTTTAATCCTTCTTGCTAGTTTTCATACAACAAGCAAGCGAAAACAAAAGCAATATCTCAAAAAAGTTAATAATAATCAGAAAAAACTCAAGAAATGGGCATATCATGCGCCCATGAACTTTCAACATAAATATGACCTTGTTGAAGCAGAAAAATGCCGTATTTTAGGCAAATATAACGAAGCTTCCCTGCTTTACGATCGCGCCATCGCCGGAGCAAAAACCAATAAATACACCCACGAAGAAGCCCTCGCTAATGAACTTGCCGCCGAATTTTATAACACTCAAGGTCGGAAAAACATCGCCAAAACTTACATGACCGAAGCCTATTACAGTTACATTCGCTGGGGAGCCAAAGCCAAAGTCAAAGACCTCGACCAACGCTATCCCGACCTAATTGCACGTTCCGCCCAAGAATCAACCTTAGACTCCCAAGTGACCGCCACTACGACAGAGACTTCCATTACTGCTACTTACGGTACTACAACCCATTCCACCACCGGTCTTGCCAGCCAAGTCCTCGACCTCAATACTGTATTTAAAGCCTCCCTCGCCCTTAGTGGCGAACTCGTCGTCGAAAATCTCCTGGAAAAACTCCTGAAAATCTCCATCGAAAATGCCGGGGCCAGTTCCGGACTGTTCCTCACCAAACCCAAAACAGAATGGATCATTGAAGCCAAAGGAGAAATCGACCCAAACCAACCCCAAGAAACCGAAGAGAACCGAGTTAGCGTTGAAGTCGTCTCCTCCTCCCGCCATTCCTTTCCCATCTCCCTCCTCAACTACGTCGAACAAACGAAAAAAAGCCTCGTCCTCGACGATGCCAGTACTGGTGGACTCTTTTCCAAAGATGCTTATATTCAAGAACACCAGCCTAAATCCATTCTTTGCACTCCTCTCATTCACCAAAATAAACTCACCGGAATCCTTTATCTGGAAAATAACGAAACCTCCGGAGCCTTCACCCAAGATCGCCTCAAAGTCATCAACCTTCTCGCTTCCCAAATTTCTATTTCTGTTGATAATGCCCGACTCTATACTCAACTCGAAGAATATTCCCGCACCCTCGAGAGTAAAGTTGAGGAACGAACTCAACAACTGAGTGAGAAAAACGACCAATTAAAAGTGACCCTTAAAGAATTAAAAGCGGCTCAAAAACAAATAGTTGCTCAAGAAAAACTCGCCTCATTAGGCTCATTAACCGCAGGTATTGCCCACGAAATTCGCAACCCTCTCAACTTCGTTAATAGCCTTGCCAACTTATCCCAAGACCTAACCCAAGATATTGCCGAAGAAATCGATCGCCAAGCCGAACAATTAGAGCCAGAAGCCGTAGCCTTTATCAACGAATCCCTCGACTATCTCAAGCGCAACGTTAGCGAAATTCACCAACAGGGAAAACGCGCCGATAGTATCATTACCAGTATGCTCATGCACGCTCGCACGGGAAGCAGTACCCGTCAACCAGGAAACATCAACTTTGTCATTGCAGAAGCCGTACAACTGGCACATCAAAGTTTGCGAGCCAAAGATGCCTCCTTTAATGTTGAATTGAATACCGAATATGACGACTCCATTGGTCAAATTTTCCTAGCGGCACCGGATTTAGGTCGTGCCTTGATTAATATTGTTGATAATGCCTGCTACGCTGCTCGTAAGAAATTCAAAGCTAATCCCGATGGAGAATTCATTCCCACCGTTACTGTTACCACTACAAACCGCGATTCTGAAATAGAAATTCGCATCCGTGATAATGGGGAGGGAATTGCACCAGAAATCAAGGAAAAAATCTTTAATCCCTTCTTCACCACCAAGCCG
>NZ_JAYGHV010000221.1:0-4532 GCF_034932145.1 Spirulina sp. 06S082
CTCCCCACACTCCCCACACTCCCCACTACTCCTCTCTCAAACCTTGAGGGACTCTAACCGAGGAAAGATTGGCGATTCCCCGTAAATTTTGAGTGCGAATCAATTCGTTAAACGTCAAACTAGAACGCCCTTCTAGCTTCACTGTGCCTTCAATTCCCATTAATAGGTGTTGTGCTGCTTCCGTCTCGCTATACCCTCGTCGGGTCGCCACTTGAATCGCCTCTTCGTCAACATCAATCTCTCGCTTTGTGCCGCGATACCCGCGCCATAGGTGACGCAAGGCGATCGCACTTAGCCCTCCAGCGACAACAACTCCAGTTAGATCGCCTTGACTAAATTCCGCGATCGTTCCCACCAAACCGATCGCGGCCAAGCCTTGATAAACATCCGGTTTAAACCATTGCACTCCTGTCAACCAAACCACCGATCGCAGCAGTAGCAAATCTCGCTCTTGCCTTTTTAATTGTTGCCATAGGTCAAAATTGAGATAAATTGGTCGAGCCTTCCGCTTCCAAGGTAAGGGAAACTCCATGTCAATCACCTTAGTTTGTTGGGGTTTGCTGACAATCTGACAATACATTCGCCCGGAAGCAGGCATCAACTCTTTCAAGCGCTGAATTTCAACATCTGGGTTCATTTCCACGAACAATTATCAATGAACAATTATTAATCTCCGTAGGGGTTTGGTCTCCAAACCCTCTTACTCCAAACTAGGGCGCAAGCATTTGCCCCTACTCCTCACTCCCTTTTAAAGTAGGTTCTAGAGTCGAGTAAACCGCATCAATTTGTGCCGATGCGCTTTCTGTGGCTGCGATCGCCAAAATGACCAAGCGACCGGGAACTTGACGAGAAAGTAAAATACCTTTCATAGGGGTGCGATCTTTTCCCATGGTTAAAGCGCCTTGCCAAGGCAGCATCGCCCCTCCCAATTCGCTCTCTACGGCTTCATACGCCCCCGTTACGATGCCTTCTCCTCGGTTGAAGGTATCGATCGCCACCTGGGATAATGCCCATTCTCGCAGGGGCGCATCCGCAGCACGGGGACGCACGGCGACAGTATAAGCCAGTTGACCGTCAGGAGATTCAAACAAAGGCACTCCCGTGATGACAGATTGATTAAATCCCTCAATAATCCCGACTTGAAAGCGATCGCTAGGGTCTTGATAGGGTTTTTCTGAAAGAGGTAAAGCAGATTGAGTAACGGGATCTGCTTCTGGAGTGGGGGTTTCTGTTGGAGAAGGCGTTACTTCTGGAGTTGGCGTTTCCGTTGGAGAAGGTGTTGTTTCTGGAGTTGGCGTTTCCGTTGGAGAAGGCGTTGCTTCTGGAGTTGGCGTTTCCGTTGGAGAAGGTGTTGTTTCTGGAGTTGGTGTTTCCGTTGGAGAAGGCGTTTGCGCCTGCACGATCGCCCCAGAATGGGGTTGTTTCGCAAATTGTAGAGGTTGTCCGTAGGCGATCGCAGCAATGGCCACGACCAAGGCCAAACCGATGAACCAAAAGCGATTAATTTTCATTAGCTAGTAACGGGTAACGGGTAACGGGTGACTCATCTAAATTAAAGTTGACTAAATTAAAGTCCTAGAGCGCCAGGCTGACCAAAATAGAAGACTCCCGCAACGGCTCCCGTCATGAGAGTAGCGAGAGTTGCTCCCCATAATGCCTTAAAACCGAGGGTTGAGATTTCCTGCCGCCGTTCGGGGACTAAAGCCGATAATCCTCCTACAAAGATGCCATAGGACGCAAAATGAGCAAAGCCGCAGAGAACATAACTGACAATAATCAAAGCGCGAGGGCTGAGAGTGCCTTCGGTTGAAAATTTACTCAAAGCAAGATAGGGGGGGATGCTCGTCTCAAATAATCGTCGTCCGATCAGGACTGAAGATTGCCAGAGTTCGTTAAGGTCGAGGGAAACACCAGTTAAAAAAGTGAGAGGAAAGAATAAAACCCCAAGAATGTTGGGAATGGTAATAAACTGAAATAATTGCCCAATGGGACGCAGCAAAGTATATTCCGCTTCGCTCAATCCGGCTAAACCGGCAAACATTATATTGACCAATTCCAGCAAACCGAGGATAGCAATCAAAACTGCGGCGATCGCCACTGCCATTTTCACCCCATCTAATGCTCCCACAATTAGACTATCTACGGGATTGAGTTTAGGGACTGACTCATCTTCAACTTCTTCGGGAATACTTCCCATAGTTTCCGGTTCCCCCGTTTCTGGGACGAGGAGTTTGGAAATAACAAAACAAGCGGGAATTGTGAGAATAGAAGCAGAGACCAAATGCCCCGTAATGGAGGGAAACTGAGCTTTGAGGAGTCCAGCATACAAGGCGAGAACAGAAGAAGCGATCGAGCCGAAACAACTGGTTAAAATGGCACAAAGTTCGCTGCGAGTCATCTTGGGCAAAAAGGGTTTAACCGCTAAAGCGGACTCGATCCCCACAAAAATATTAGCTGCCCCCGCTAGGGATTCTGCGCCGCTAATTTTCATGGTTCTTTGGAATAACCAGGCAAACCATTTCACCACCGGCTGAATGACGTGCAGTCGATAGAGCAAACTCACCAAACCCGCAAAGAAAATAACCTGGGGAAGAGCGCGGAAAGCGAGAATATAGCCCATGCTGAGGTTATCGGGACTGAGGCGATCGCCAGGAATGCCCACGTAGGGATCTCCCAGAGTCCTCGCCAACCAACGTCCGGCGGGGCCTGGACCCACCATGCGACTCGGGTCGGGAACAATAATCGAACTCTCCCCACCAAATAAAAATCTCGCCCCTGCTTCTGAAGCGTCTAAAACCGGGTTGAGGAGATTATTAATCAATTCGACAGCTTGAGCGCCGACGACAAAGACAAAAAGACCAATAATAAGTTGCAGTCCGATCCCGAAAACAAGCACATTCCAAGGAATGACGCGGCGGTTTTCCGACCCCAACCAAGCCACAGCACAGAGTCCAAAAATACCAAAAAATGAGATGACATTTAGGATAAGATCCACAGGATTTTCCCCTTGTAATGTTAAATTTGCTTCCTTCGCTTTCCGTCCAACCCGAAAAACGGCACAAAATGAATACTTGTCATCCTACCCTATGACGGGAATACAAATTTTGCCAATGGGATGTTTTTGAGATTAGATCGAGAAGATTCTCGGTAATCGCTAACATATTGTAAACAGCGATCGCCTCGGGCGAAACTTACCTAATTGTCTCATCTCCAATCTTTCATGCTCAAATCGTCTTTAATCCCTTGCGAGTGGTGTAACGCAAAGCCTTTTCTCTTACTATCTGCGCTATTTATTACCCCCCATGCCCATGCGAGTCCTAGTAATATGCCTGTTGTTGTTCTCCCTGCTGAATATGTTGCTTCATCCCGGCCTGCTTTGCAAGTTTCGGATACTGCCCCGGAAGTGCTTCCTCCTGAAGTACCTACAGATCCCCTCAATAGTAATTATCCGGTTCCTTGGAATTGGGTTATGGCAACTTATGCGGACTTGAAAGAAAATCCTCATCCCGAACCTCGCTATTATCGCAGTCCTGCTTTAATTTCTCCAGATGGCCTTTATGCTGCCTACAGTCGTATTGCCATGCAGGTTCAAGAACAACTTTTTGGCAGCCGTGTCAGCAGTGTTATGTTTTTGGAAAATCTACAAACGGGAGAATTACAAACAATTACTGCTTCTTCTCCTTTAGCGGCGGATTCTTTGGGAGGACAGGGACAAAACCAAGCGGGGGCTATTTCTATTCTTATTCCTGTTTCTTGGTCGAAGGAAGGCGATCGCCTTCTGGCCAGACAATTTGAAGGTTTATTTAGTGCTTCGGATGCTTCGGATTATGCGGTAGTTTGGAATCGTAACACTAAAATTACCCATACCATTGCCCCAATTAGCGTTCAATATACGAATGCAGTTTTACTCGGTTGGAGTACCCTTTACCCCGAACAAGTTCTCTTTCAAGCCGGCTTATTGGGGGAGGAAAACTGGCCGCTTTGGGCGGTTAATCTTGACAGTCAAACCACCCAAGCCAATGACGATAAACCTATTGTTTACGGTCGATTTCAACAACCGGCTTGGACGGGTCCCCAGGCAAGATGGTAAGGATAATTTCTTTGAGATTCTAGGAGGAGATAAAGGGGAAAACTTCTCCTTGCTGTGGTGCTTTTTTAATGGTTTCTTGAGTATTGTCGGGCTGACTTTTCCTTTTCTCGCGAGTCTTCATTGTGGGGGCAATGGTAATCCATTTGCAAATTTCATCGGTCATAAAACCTAATGCCATGGGACGACGAATTTGAGGGATAATTTGTACGTCATAAAGTTCTGTGACTACTCCTTCCATTTGCATCCAGTGGTCAATATTCCCCGTGTCCAAGTTAATAAACATGAGACCGCAACCAGGTGCCGCATTTTTCGCTGCCAGCAGATCGTCTAAAGGTAAACCTGTAAACATCCGATCGCCTCTGGGTTTGGAAAGACCGACGATCGCCCATTTGTCCCAAAAGGCCAACCCTCGTAAATAGCCTGGACAAAAGGCGATCGCGTG
>NZ_JAYGHV010000222.1:0-4499 GCF_034932145.1 Spirulina sp. 06S082
ACAGTGTTTGTTGTTGTAGAGAGTCTCTAATGTTTGAGGAAAGCAGATTTGAGTCTAGCACGATCTTGGAGAATGATTGTGCTATTGATAACACTCTTTTTCGGCTTTTTCGGCAAATCCCTTTTGTTGTTCCCTAGCTCTAAAAGAAGCATCCCAGAACAACAGAGTTAAGAAAGTGTTTGAATGAAATAAGTTGATGCAAACATTTTTCTCTGTGGGAATTATTGCTTGAGAACTCTAAATACCTACTATAGCGCAATCTTTAAGGGTTCTCCAATAGATTTACTCGATCGCCAATCGAGTTTATCTCCTTTAAGTTTGATTTATAGAGGTATTTTGAGCGTGAGAGAAAATGAACGAGGACAATTTAACAATATTTAAGATTTTGTCGAAAGGACTATCTTCAGCATATCCCATGCAGTAGAATTACTAACAAATGAATTTAAGAGGTGAAAAGCAGTTGTTACAGGGTACAAGTATATTTCTTGTGGGTATGATGGGGACGGGCAAAACAACAATAGGACAATTACTGGCAGGTCGGCTGGGATATCGGTTTTTTGATACTGATATATTAATCGAGCGGGTTGCAGAAACAACGATTGATAATATTTTTGCGACTGAGGGAGAAAACTATTTTCGCTCCTTGGAAACTAAAGTGTTAGAACAAATTTGTGCTTATACGCGAAGCGCGATCGCCACTGGAGGTGGTGTTATTCTCAAGCCTGAGAATTGGGGATATTTGCGTCATGGTTTGATTGTTTGGTTAGATGCCCCGGTGGAAATTTTGGTGCAACGCTTACAGGGAGATCGATCGCGTCCGCTTCTGAAAGATCGTGACTTATCTGAGAAACTTACTATCCTGTTAGCAGAACGTCGTTCTCTTTACGCTCAAGCCGATCTTCGTATTGCGATCGCGCGATCGCAGCAAACCCCCCAAGAAATTGTAGAGGAAATCCTCGCTTGCATTCCTTCAGTTTTGAAAGTAGTTGAGAGTTGATAGCGGAGAAGGGTTTTAGGGGGCAGAAATGCGCTTTGGATCCCCTAGAACTTCTGATTTGTGGGGAGTTTGGGGTTTTCCATTGTTCAATGGGGCGCTTCCCCATGCTTGTCCTAATTTTCGCAGAAAAATATCTTGTTGGGCGCGAAGTTCGTAAACGTCGCTACCTTCATTGATCACCACAAACCAAACCAAACCTTGCTTTTGGGTAGGGAGAATCCCCGCTAAGGCACTCACAGCCCTTAATGTTCCCGTTTTGAACATTGTATTGGGGGGTAATTTGCGGCCGATGGTGGTGCCTTGGCGATCGCGTCCTGCGACGGGAAAGAGATCGATAACCCCCAACGGTTGGTCAGCCAATTGACGCTCTAAAGCAGCTAACATGGCAATAACTGCCCGAGGGGAAATGCGGTTATCCGTCCCCAAACCTGAGCCATTAATCAATTGAATCTCATCTTTCGGGACATTAGCAGCATTGGCGGCCAATTGTGCCACAGCTTGCGCTCCTCCTGCCGACTCTGCCAAAACTTCAGCCATAACATTATTACTATAAATATTCATTTGCTTGAGAATATTGGCCAAAGTCATGGACTGATGGCGCAACAATAGTTGAGAATCAATAGGCTGTGTCGGAGAAACCAGAACTTTTCCCGATATCTTCACATGGGGACGAGGTATCTCGATCGCCATTTTTTCATACTGTTTTTTGGCAACCTCCGGCCAACTTTCTGCCTCGATCGCCTGCCGAAAGAGTTCCCCGGCAACCTCAGCCCGTGTTTTATAGTTCATATAAAACGGTGCCGTAATCTGCAAATTCCCTTGTACTTCCTTGATGCCCAAACGATTGAGAAATCCCCCGATGGCGATCGCCTCTTCCCAAACAAAAAAAGGATTTCCTCCCCCTTCAACAAGCAAATCTCCATGTAAAATGCCGTTGCGAATTTCTCCCACCCGATAAATCCGTGTTTGAAAACGATGGTCAAGTCCCCATTTATCAACAGCAGCGAGGGTTGTCGCAATTTTAGTCAGAGAAGCCGCCGACAAAGGAACCTTATCATTACGAAAGGCTAATTTCGTCATATCCGCTTGCAGCAGAATTCCCTGACGTTGGGGAGAGAAACCTTTGCTTGCCAAGTCTCGCAGGTATTGCTGCAAGATTTCCTCCGCTTCCGAATTGGGTTCCTTGGGTAATTGAAAAAACTTCGCTTCTTGCCAAGACAAGGTTTGGACAGTTTTAATCTCTGGCTGTCCGAACAAAGCCGACAGAATGCTTAAAGTGCTTAAGACACTAACAATTCCGTACATTTATTAGTTATCAGTCAATAAACAACAACCCATAACAAATCATCAACAATAATAACCGTAATCTGATAAAATTTGTTACGGCTTCTATACACTTCGAGCAATGGCATCCACAAAGGAACGAATTGCAATTGACGCAATGGGGGGAGACCACGCCCCTGACGAGATTGTTGCTGGTGCAATTCGAGCAGCAGAAGAATTAGACGTTCGCGTTTTGTTGGTGGGAGATCCCCAAAAAATTCGAGCTTGCATGGAAAAACACGGTCAAAAACACGGTCGTCGCGATCGCGAAGAATCTGGCAATACTGAACCCGATCTCAAGTCCAATATTGAGATTGTCCCTGCCGAGGATGCGATCGCCATGCACGAAGAAGCCACGGGGGTACGACGAAAACCCAAGGCTTCAATTAATGTGGCCATGGATTTGGTTAAGCAAGGAAAAGCCGATGCCGTCATTTCTGCGGGTCATTCTGGGGCAGCAATGGCATCGGCTTTACTCCGCTTGGGTCGCATTAAAGGCATCGATCGCCCGGCGATCGGCGCTATTTTCCCGACCCTCCTCGCCGGAAAATCTGTCATTATCCTCGATGTGGGGGCAAATGTAGATTGTCGTCCCAAATATTTAGAACAGTTTGCCTTAATGGGAACTGTTTATAGTAAATACGTGCTAGGGGTAGACAAACCTCAAGTCGGTTTGCTCAATATTGGTGAAGAATCTTCCAAAGGCAACGATCTGGCTTTACGCAGCCACGAACTTCTCGAAGCTAATCCCGAAATTCCTTTTATTGGCAATGCAGAGGGACGAGATGTTCTTTCAGGCAACTTTGATGTTATTGTCTGTGATGGTTTTGTGGGCAATATCCTCCTAAAATTTGCTGAAGCTGTTGGTGAAATCTTATTGCAAATCATTAGAGAAGAGCTTCCCCAGGGGATTCGCGGACAATTAGGGGTGGGAATACTCAAACCTAATTTGAAGCGTCTTAAACAACGGATCGACCATGCCGAACATGGCGGTGCTTTACTGTTAGGGGTCAACGGAATTTGCGTGATTAGTCATGGTAGTTCCCAAGCACCGACTATTTTTAGTGCTATTCGTTTGGCTAAGGAAGCGATCGACCATCGCGTTCTCGATCGCCTACACGCAAACTATAGTCTGGAAAAAACCAACTAAAAAAGAGATTTTATTTTTTCTAGAAGGCCAGCAAATTTGATGATGACCGATGTAGGAGGACAACAGATTTTGAAACAATTCAGGGCAGGAATTGCGATCGCCGGAAGCGGGTCGGCTACTCCAGCCGCAACGCTGGACAACCACCAACTTTCCCATTTAGTCGAAACCTCGGACGAATGGATTAGAACCCGCACGGGGATTGAGATGCGGCACTTAGCTTCCCCCCAAGAAACCTTGAGCCAACTGGCAGCAGAAGCGGGAAAAAATGCGATCGCTATGGCAAATCTTGCTCCAGAGGATATCGATCTGATTGTTTTGGCGACTTCGACTCCTGATGATTTATTTGGCAGTGCAGCGAAAATTCAAAGCGAAATTGGCGCAGCGAGGGCGGTAGCTTTCGATTTGACGGCGGCTTGTTCGGGGTTTGTTTTTGGGATGGTAACGGCAGCACAATTTATTCGCACGGGGGTCTATCGCAATGTTTTGCTGATTGGTGCAGATGTTCTCTCCCGTTGGGTAGATTGGAACGATCGCGCCAGTTGTATTCTGTTTGGGGATGGTGCCGGGGCGGTGGTGATGCAGGCAACGGAGGAGCGCGATCGCTTACTCGGCTTCTCTCTGCACAGTGATGGTCACAAAAATCACACGCTTAATTTGTCTTTTCAAGGTGAGCCTCGCACTTTAGTAAATGAAATAGAAGTGAGGCAGGGGAACTATCAATCGATTACCATGAATGGGCGGGAAGTCTATCGTTTTGCCGTAGACAAAGTCCCCGAGGTGATTTCTAAGGCACTCTATAATGCTGAATTAACCACAGAGGCGATCGACTGGTTGCTCCTTCATCAAGCCAATCAGCGTATTATGGATGCGGTGGCCAATCGCCTGAATATCTCTTCTGAGAAAGTAATTAGCAATTTGGCTAAATATGGCAATACTTCGGCGGCTTCTATTCCCCTCGCCCTTGACGAAGCAGTGCGAGAAGGAAAGGTTAAGACCGGCGATCGCATTGCTGCGGCGGGTTTTGGCGCG
>NZ_JAYGHV010000223.1:0-4471 GCF_034932145.1 Spirulina sp. 06S082
GTCCAGACTAGGGAAATATCTGGAAGTCCGTGCCAGATAACGACTCGTAGCGGTAGACAAGACTTGCGTTGGAAACTGATTCTTCCAAGCCGCTATTGGACGCTTTGCGTCAATAGCGGTTCTTGACAGTCCCATAGAATTGAACAATCTGTCTCAACCTCAGCCCGATATAGCTTTACTCCGACGTAGAGAAGACTACTACGAATCCGGACATCCTCAACCTCCTGATATCTTTTTGTTAGTGGAAATTGCTGATACAACAATAGACAGCGACAGAGACATCAAAATTCCCCTCTATGGCAAAAATAGGATTCTCGAAACATGGTTAATCGATATTAACGAACAATCCCTTGCCGTTTATCGTACTCCGAATTCTCAAGGCTACCAAAATAGCCAAAAACTCCGACGAGGACAAAGCATTACAACTTTAATATTTCCTGAAATAGCAATTGAAGTGAATGAAATCTTGGGCTAAAAAATTGCACTTCTATGAAGAAAGGTAACAAACTCTTGCTTTTTTATGAATTCTGTGAAATAGATTTGTTCTTGTTTTTCCATAACTGGCGATCGCAGAACTATCTCAGAAATCAATGTGTCAGAAGAAGAAAATAGGAATTGAATCGCTCCGTCGTATTCCCTCAGACAGAAAACCGCAACTAATCCCCAACTAATTTAGATTTTGGTATATCTGACATCTATTTTGCAATTCCACTTTAACTATCATAGTTCGGTTAAACTCTAAAACAAGAACTATGAGTGGAAATAAAGCTCGCATTAAGGCAATTCATCAGATCGCCAACCGAGAAGTGATGTCGCCGAAAGCGCCAGAAAAATTAGAAAAAATGTGGGCAGAGAACGTCTTCAACCTCAGTAAAATGCAGGCAAGTCTCCCCAAATCCGTTTTTAAATCTATTCAAAAAACGATTGTCACCGGCCAAAAACTCGATCCCTCTATTGCCGATGCCGTTGCCACTGCAATGAGAGATTGGGCGATTTCCAAAGGGGCGCTCTACTATGCCCACGTATTTTATCCCATGACCAACCTGACGGCTGAAAAGCACGACGGTTTCATCTCTGTACAAGGAGACGGCAGCGTTATTTCTGAATTTTCCGGTAAAGTGCTGGTGCAGGGGGAACCCGATGGCTCTTCCTTCCCCAATGGCGGCATTCGGGATACTTTTGAAGCGCGGGGATATACCGCTTGGGACGTAACCAGCCCAGCCTACATCATGGAAACGGACAATGGGGCAACCTTTTGCATCCCGACGGTTTTCGTCTCCTGGACTGGAGAAGCCCTCGATAAAAAAGTCCCGCTCCTGCGCTCCATTGCGGCAATGGATAAAGCAGCCAGCAAAGTTTTAAAATTACTTGGATATGAAGATGTTGCTCATGTGAACTCTAGCTGCGGTGCCGAGCAAGAATATTTTTTGGTGGATGCTAATTTTGCCAGTCAACGTCCCGATCTCCTCCTCGCTGGCCGCACCCTATTCGGTAAGGCTCCCGCGAAGGGTCAAGAGTTTGACGATCATTATTTTGGGGCAATTCCAGAGCGAGTACAAGTCTTCATGCAGGACGTGGAAGAAACAATGTACAAACTCGGCATTCCCGCCAAAACCCGCCATAATGAAGTCGCTCCAGGTCAATTTGAAATTGCACCCTTTTTTGAATCGGCAAACGTGGCCAGCGACCATCAGCAACTCACCATGACGATTCTTAAGCATACCGCAAAGAAACACGGTTTTATGTGTTTACTGCATGAGAAACCCTTTGCAGGGATTAATGGCTCCGGTAAGCACGTTAACTGGTCTGTGGGGAATGCTACTCAAGGCAACTTGCTCGATCCTGGAGATTCTCCCCACGAAAATGCTCAGTTTCTCGTGTTCTGCGGTGCGGTAATTCGAGGGGTTCACAAGTATGGACCGCTTATGCGCGCTGTCATTGCAACAGCCAGTAACGATCACCGACTGGGGGCAAATGAAGCACCTCCGGCGATTATATCTGTTTATTTGGGAACTCAATTAGAAGAAGTTTTCGAGCAGATTAAAACGGGAACAGTCAGCGAATCTAAAAAGAAAGGTGTAATGGATCTCGGGGTTGACGTGCTACCTCAACTGACCAAAGATCCCGGCGATCGCAACCGCACATCTCCTTTTGCTTTCACAGGAAATCGCTTTGAATTCCGTGCCGTAGGCTCTAACCAATCGGTTTCCGGTCCGTTGATTGCTCTGAATACGATGCTGGCAGATTCTCTCGATTGGATCGGCAATCGTTTGGAGAGCGAATTAACCAAAGGAATAGAACTCAATACTGCCATCATTACGGTACTTAAAGAGGTGATGGAAGAGCATAGTGCAGTCATTTTTGGCGGTAATGGCTATTCTGAAGAATGGCACAAAATGGCGGTGGAGGAACGCGGTTTAGCAAACTTACCGACCACGGCAGATGCTCTACCCGTTCTCAAAGCAGAGTATGTTGAAGACCTGTTTAAAAAGACGGGGGTTTTAACACCAGTGGAGCTAGAAAGCCGCTTTGAAGTTTATGCGGAGCAGTATATTCTCTCTATTGAAGTGGAAGCCAAGCTGGTGGTAAATATGGCAAAAACGATCATTTATCCCGCAGCAGTTGAGTATTTAGCAAAACTGTCCTCAACGATCGCCTCTTTGACAGGTTTAGGCATCGATCTCGAAAAAGAGAGTGCGAAAAAAGTTGCCGATCTGACTAATTCTCTGGTTGCCGCGATCGGTAAATTGAGCGCTATTATTGAGAAGCATGATTTTGCCTCAACTGAAGAGAAAATGCAGTATTGTGCGAAAACAATTCGTCCAATGATGGATGAAATTCGCGAATATGTTGACGCTCTTGAAGGGGAAATTGCGGATAGTTTCTGGCCCTTGCCGACGTATCAAGAAATGTTGTTCATCAAGTAACTTCGGTGTTGAGATAATTCAACATTAGTTGGCGATCGAGACAAGGGATAGCTCTCTTGTCTCAGCATATTTTCCTATTTTCTCTCTGTTTAATTGCACCGATACTTCAGATACGGACCTTGAAATTATGAATAAGAATAAGTCTAAAACTGCAATCCTCGACAAAAAACTCCCAGAAGATAAGCGCAAAAAGAAAAGTAAGAAAAAACGCAAGAAAGAGAAAAAAGCCAATCTAAAGAACTCTAAAAAAAAGGCTTCCTACCATATTTCTGAAGGAGAAGGCAGTTCTAAACTTGACAAGAAGTTTTATGAAAAAGAACTTACCCGTCTGCAAGTGGAACTGGTAAAGATGCAATACTGGGTTAAGCATACTGATACTCGCATTGTCATTTTGTTTGAAGGACGCGACGCAGCAGGAAAAGGCGGCACGATTAAACGCATTACCGAACCTCTCAATCCTCGGGGGTGTAGAGTGGTGGCATTGGGTACTCCCAGCGATCGCGAAAAAACGGAATGGTATTTCCAGCGCTATGTCGCTCATTTACCTTCAGCCGGTGAAATTGTTTGTTTCGATCGCAGTTGGTACAACCGTGCTGGGGTAGAAAAAGTGATGGGTTTTTGCAGCGATGCACAGTACGAGGAATTTATGCAAACTTGTCCGCAATTTGAGCGAATGTTGGTCAAGTCCGGTATTATCTTATTAAAATATTGGTTTTCCGTCAGTGACGAAGAGCAGGAGCGACGTTTTCAGGCTCGCACGACAGATCCCGCTCGTCGTTGGAAATTGAGTCCGATGGATTTAGAATCCCGCGATCGCTGGGCAGACTATTCTCAAGCCAAAGATACCATGTTTGCCCACACCAATATTCCTGAAGCGCCTTGGTTTACGGTGGAAGCAGATGACAAAAAACGCGCTCGTCTCAACTGCATCAGTCATTTTCTCAGCAAGATTCCCTATGTCGATATGACCCCAGAACCGCTAGAACTCCCACCACGCAAGGGCGCTCCCCAAAATTACCTGCGTCCTCCTCTCAATGAGCAGTTTTTTGTACCTCAGTTATATTGAAGAGAAATCATCAGAACAGACGTTTGGGATTTATCAGCATCCCCAGAGGAAAAACGTATGATGGTTTTGACGATTGAGGAGTATCGTCGGTATCTAAAACCTTTAGTATTAATCGTGAATGCCCAATGGCCAAAACTAGCAGGATTAACAACAAAAGAGCGAGTAAATGCCATAGAAAAAGCCATTCATCAAACCGCAAAAAATCCCGAACCCAAGCACCGCTATTTTCAATCGATGGTGCAAAAATATCCCTCATTCCGCAAATTCCCCAGTTACTTAAGAAGAGCAGGGATAGCCGATGCCATTGGTATAGTGTCAAGTTTTCAAACAAGATATAGAGTATGGCAATCGGGAGAGAGAAAACATCGCTTTTGCCAACCGCCAAAACTGACAGCAATGTGCAAAAGTTACCCCTCATTGTACAAAGGTCAACAGATTCGTTATGGAGAAAAATATCGCACAATTCAAATCAAAATCT
>NZ_JAYGHV010000224.1:0-4408 GCF_034932145.1 Spirulina sp. 06S082
TCATTACCAGGACAGCCATTCTGCGCCATTAAGCAACTCTGTCCCCGCGTCAGCGAAAAAAAGGCACTAGATACAGCCCGCCATCGCTTTCAGAGAGAAGCCAAAATCCTTGCTGCTTTGGGGAATCATTCCCGCATTCCCATGCTTCTCGACTATTTTGTATTAGGAGATGAATTCTACCTCGTGCAAGAATATATCAAAGGTGCAACCCTCGCTAGATTGGTAAGACGGCAGGGATGTCAGTCAGAACTAACCGTAAAGCGGGTTTTACGAGAAATGCTCGACCTTTTGCTATACGTCCACGAACGCGGCGTAATTCATCGAGATATTAAACCACAAAATATTATTTTGTCTCAAGATCGGCGTTTGGTTCTCATTGACTTTGGGGCAGTGAAACAACAATTAGCGCAAATGAGCGAAAATACCACTCGCGGTGTCACCACTCATTTTGTCGGTACCGTTGGGTTTGCTCCCCCAGAACAATTTTCCCTCCGTCCGGTCTTCGCCAGCGATATTTATGCTTTGGGCGTAACCAGCTTATATCTTTTAACGGGAAAAGCCCCTTTAGACTTTAAAACCAATCCTCGCACCGGAAAATTGCAATGGCAAGAACGTGCCTCAGTTGGCAAAATCTTGGCTCCAATCTTGGATAAAATGCTCGAACCTTCATTAGAGCGACGCTACCAATCCGTTGATGCGATTATCAACGATCTCAATCTTGCTTCGCCTCAAGATAATCTTTCCCAGTGCATGAATAACCTCACCCCCCCTATTAATAAAGAGTCTCAGTCCCGACAAAGCCCCGAAGCCTCTCAACGACCCCTCTCAGAAAAAGAAAGAATGGCGCGTTCAATTCGCAATTGGAAATCTCGTCGTCCTCGTCCGACTTCTAAATCAACAAAATATCCCGATTCCTTACTGCATAGTTCCGGCTAAACATCAACATTTATCAAGCCCTTATCAAATATGGTTGATAATTGATAATTGATAATTGATAATTAAGGTTGGGGAATGGCGAATCGCATTTGCGATATCCAATCGATCTGTTGATAATCGATCAGGGGGACAATAGGGTGGCAGATGAAGGCGACAAACCAGAAAAATTTATAACTCCCAAGGATAATCCAACCCTAAATGCCGAGAAACGACAAACTTCTCCCACCCTTGAAAGCGATCGCGCCGGACAATTGCTCGAACAGGGAATGGCCGGCCAACAAAGCGGCGATTTTCAGCCGGCGATCGCCGCACTTCAACAAGCACGAGACTTTTATCGAAATCTTCAAGACAATCTTGCTGAAGCAACCTCTTTGTATTACTTGGGTTTGGCGCACTATGGGCTAGGAAATTATCAAGAAACAATTCAAGCCGCGCGATCGGGTTTATCCCTGGCTCAATCATTATCAGAACAGCGTCTCACTGGGCAATTGTTTAGTTTATTGGGCAATGCCTATCGCCATCTCAATGATTACGATAAGGCGATCGCCTTTCAGAAGAAAAGTTTAAAGGTTTTTCTGGATCTCAAAGAGCGCACCGGAGCAATGGCCGCCCTCAATAACTTAGGTTTAGCTTATAAAGCGCAAGGTAAACACGAAGATGCCATTTCTTGCCAAAAACGCGCCCTCATGTTTGCTCGTTCCCTAGAAGACCGCCAAACTGCCGGACAAATTCTCAAAAATTTGGGTAATACTTACTATGTGTTGGGCAATTACCGCGAAGCGATTAATTATTACGAACAGCGCTTGGAACTGGCTCAAGAACTAGAGGAAGATCGCGTTGCGGTGCAAATCCTGCGTAATCTGGGTAATGCTTCTTATACATTAGGAGATTATCGTCAGGCCATCGCCTACAACCAAAAACGCCTAACTTTCGCCAGACAATTAGCAGATCCTCGCTCTGAAGAACAGTCTTTAGGTAGCCTAGGGGTTGCTTACGATGCCATCGGAGACTACGAACAAGCGATTAAATATTACGAACAGCGTTTAAAAGTCGCCAGAGAAATCGGCGATCGCCGGGCGGAACGACAGGCGATCGGTAGTTTGCGAACGGCCTGTTATGCTCTAGGAGATTATGCCAAGATCGCACAATATCAATCAGAAGAATCATAAAATCAAGAGGAAGCATTCTGGCGGTGTTTTTGGTTAATATGGGCAAGAATCAATTTTTTTGCCATCCTTGGGTCGCGATCGCAACCTACAATGAAATTCCATCTCAAACTGCAGGAGAAAAAAGCAATGGATCCGAATATTCCCTCGGCGGAAGCTGAAGTTACCCAATCTCAAAGCCCATCGGGTTTTAAGACAGACCCTTCTGGGGCAATCTCACCCGCAAAACCACCAGCAACCGATCGCCCTTGGCAAGAATGGATCGAACCCGCTTCGGAGTTCTTGGGCAAGTTACCCGATATGGTGAAGAAGTTTTTCTCTGATTTCAAGGAACCTTTAACCGTACTGTCTTTGTTGTTGGGAGGACTGATTACTGTATATCTAACCTTGGCACTACTGGATGCGATTAACGATATTCCCTTACTCGCCCCTGTTTTTGAATTAGTGGGTATTGGGTTTGGTGTTTGGTTTGTTTGGCGCTATCTCTGGAGTTCTAAGGGTCGCCAAGAACTCCTTCAAGAATTCCGATCCTTGAAAGAGCAAGTTTTAGGGTCTGACGTTAAAGACTAAAAAATAAAGAAGGATGAGGGATGAGGATTTACGCATTAGCAGGCAAGATGCCTGCACTACCATAACCAGAGAATGCCGTAGTGGGAGCGTCTCGCTCCCTGGCTGCGTAAGTCCTTTGCTCCCTCTAATTCCGAAGAGACTGAGCAAATTGATAGCTTTTACTCCACTCGGACATCACTTGGGATTTTTTCAAGTTTAATTTTTTGGCGATTTCCTCAAGGGTTTTTCCTTCTTGTAAGCGAGTGATGATTTGTTGTTGTAGAGGTGTGATATCTTGCCAAAATGTCTGCCATTGTTTGGGCGTGAGTCCCAGGCTATGTTCTTGCAGAGAAATTTTCAGCCAATTTTCCACTAATTCTGGGCGGCTTTTCAGAGCGAAAATCTTAACGGCGTGATAGTTGATTTTTTCCCGCAAGCGGTAAATTTGTTTGATGGGTAAATCTAAGATTTGCGCGATCGCCTCTTGGGAATGACCCTGGAGATACAAGCGCAGCCATTCTACCGCTAGGGGATCGACTTTTTCTGCCAGGTAATGCTCAAATTCTTGGCGCACTTCCTCCCGCAATATTCGTTGTTCTTCCTCATCGCGATCGCTTTGGTAGTGGGCGATGGCCTCAGAGTCGAGCAAACTAATGGGAGAATCCCCCGCATCTGGGGTCAGTTCCTCAGAAATCATTTTGATGCGTTCTTTTTGAGGAACCTGGGTCATACCCCCTTTTTGGGAACGTCGCAAGTAATTGGTAAAACGATAAACCAGCAAAGGCTGATTGCGAATTGGTCGTAAGCAATATTCTTCAATACTGGCCAACAACAGTGCATTTCGCAAAGAAGGATTTTCGCTACAGCGAGAAATCCGAGCAATCGTTGTTTTGATGTAGCGATCGCTGTCGATCATCTCCTGAATGACCTCTTGCAGGACATCCGCCACGGCACGTTGGCGATCGCGGCTCAAGGATACCCAAGTGCGAATTTTATTCCGCAAGACCACAAGAGACCCCAAGCGAGAAATCAAATTGCGATAGGCTCGGGTTGGACTTATTCCCAAATAGCGCTGGTGGAGAATGCGATAGCGGTATTCGATCGCCTGTCGCGCGATGGCCTTTTGGCGATCGTCCATATTGGCAAATCGCTCTCGATCTTCCCCCACCAACCACAAAGCAACACTCTGGCGCGTTTGGGAAGGGCGATCGGCACACTCTTCCTGCAAGCGCTTTTGCCAAAAGGTTTCTAGCTCTCGGGCAAATTCAATTGTCACCTTGGTATCCTCCAACCCCATGTTTCTCTAGTGTGCATCACAACTTCCCTTTCACCAAGACCATAAACCGCGTGCAGAAAAATATAAATTGACTGCTTGTGCCAAATCATCGGATTAAGTTATATAATCTCAGAGAGCTTTGTCAAAAAAAGTATAAAAAATATTTGATAAAGATCGACAAATCCATCATCAACTTGCTATATTAGATGTCAAAAGAGGACTCCCGTTAGAGCCGACAGGCTTAACGGCGAGATCAATTTTGACCAGCAAATAAAACCGACCCAAGGGAGTCAGTTTAATTGAAATTGTGCTAGTCTGAAAAAGCCAATGCACCCAAGTGTGTCTAGATAGGCAGAATTGGTGATTCTCGCCAGATAAAATGTCCGACCAAAAAGAAGTACCTGATAGCAGGGGCGGCATAGTTTATGAAGGAGAAGCCGAAACATAATTAAGTTTTTGGTTGTCTGCTGTCGGGCAGTCA
>NZ_JAYGHV010000225.1:0-4384 GCF_034932145.1 Spirulina sp. 06S082
CATAGAAAAGGGTAGGGATCAGGGAATTTAGCACTATATTTCTGGGTAAAAGGCAAAATTGAGATAAGTTATTAGCAAGGGAAAATCAAATTTGGTTGGATTCTTTGCTGGTTTTCACTACAGTTCAAATTGGTCGAGGAGTAAATCGTGAGAGTTTATCAAAAGTCGGTTGGTATTTTAACTGGGGCTGCGGCGATCGTCTTGGTTGCCTCCCAAACCGCGCGGGCGGCGGATATTCAGATTACCGGGGTACAGTTACAGCCTACGGAGTCGGGGGTGCAATTGATTCTGGAAACGGCGGGGAGTAGCGATGTTCCTCAAGTGATTCAGGTTCCTAAAGCGGGGAATCGTTTGGAAGCGGCAATTTTAAACAGTCAGTTGTCTCTTCCTGCTGGTAATCTTTTTAGTCAGGTTAATCCGGTGGCGGGTATTGCATTGATTGAAATGTGGCAGGAAACTTCCGAGAGTGTTGTGGTTAGAGTGACGGGAAGCGATCGCCAGCCTCAAGGACAAGTTTTACAACGAGAAGCGGGGGCGATCGTCTTTGCTTTTGCCCCTGGAAATACCGAGCGTTTGAGCTTACAGAGGCAAAATGACCCGGTTTCCAATCCCAACCCATCAAGCCAGGATTTACCCCTGCAATTGCCCTTAGAGCAGCAATTCCCGCAACAATCTCCGGTTACTCCCGACCCAACAGCAACGGCAAGCGCTCCCCCCATTGCCCAACCTGCTCCAGAACCCGAGCTTCCTCCTTTTGACCCTAGCGTTTTTACCGAACTAGCACAGCGATCGGATGCGATCGCCCCCAACCCGCAAATTACCCTTGAAGGCAACCCGGCACCCCTCGCCCAACCCACTCAACCCATTGTTCCGGTTCCCCCTTTATTACCTCAACCCGTACCGCCTTCACTAGGTCCAATGGCGGTGGCTAATGTGAATATCTCTCCAGAAATTCTCGATTTGGGAACTTCGGCGCGAGTGCCTAGAATTGTTTTGCAGGAAGCCCCTGCGCGAGAAGTGTTGGGTTTGTTGGCGCGATCGGCGGATCTAAATTTAGTCTTCACTGAAAACTTTGCGGGAAACCTGCTAGAAGCCCCAACCGCTTTAGATGGGGGTCCAACAATTTCTCTGGACTTACAAGACGAACCCGTGCAGGATGTTTTCAACTACGTCATTCAAGCAACAGGATTGCGGGCAACTCGCAAAGGACGAACGATTTTTGTCGGCGTGCGACTCCCCGAAAGCGCCCGTAATGTCATTAGCCGTACCTTCCGGCTAAATCAAGTGGGTGCTGGTGCGGCTTCATCCTTTTTAAGTAGTTTGGGAGCAGAAACACAAGTTGCTGGTACAGATACACAAATCCAAACTATCGGAGAAGGTGTGAATCAGCGATTCATTGAAACTGAAAGACCAAGTATTCTTGGTCTGCGACCAGAAGCTAATACAAGTGGAGTCTTACCGTTAAGAGGATTGGCTATTGCTGTTGATGAACGCCTAAACGCAATTACGATAATTGGTGAACCCAACCTTGTTGCAATGGCAGGTTCTTATATTACTCAACTGGATGCTCGTTTGCGTCAAGTTGCTGTAAATGTCAAAGTTGTTGATGTTAACTTAAATAATATTGGTCGTTTTGGTTCGAGCTTTTCTTGGGGTATTAACGATACGGGAATTGTTAACTCTAATGGTATTGGCATTATTAACTTTGGAACCGATTCCTCCAATCTTCCCCTGCTACAAGATGGGACGGGGGCAGCAGCAGGAGTAGATTTCCAAATCGATCGTGGGGAAACAGGACCTTCGGATCCGGTTACTACCTTTGAAGCAGTAGGAACAACACAAGCAGGTATCCCTTTTCGCCCTCCTATCAATAGCGGCACTTTCGATGTTGTTAATGCCTTCCTCGCCCAATTACAATTCTCCATCCAAAACAACAATGCCAAAATTCTCACAGACCCAACTCTCATCGTCCAAGAAGGTCAAGAGGCTTCAGTTAATTTAACCCAGGAAGTCATTTCTAACGTAGAAACAACACGAGAAGCAACAGGAAACACGGTGACAACAACAGTCAACGTTGAAAAAGCCGAAGTAGGATTAACGCTTGAAGTTGTTGTGAGTCGTATTGATGACAATGGTTTTATTTTGATGGCTGTCAATCCAACTGTAAGCACTATCGGACAAAATGCTACCGTTGCCGCAGGAGATGACAGTCAACAAATTGCTTTGCTCAATTCTCGCACTCTTCAGTCTGGGCAAGTCCGCATCCGAGATGGTCAAACTTTAATTTTGAGCGGTATTATTCAGGATCAAGATCGACTACAGATCCAAAAAATTCCCCTTCTCGGAGATATTCCCATCATTGGTGCCCTCTTCCGGCGCACCATTCGTGAAAATCAAAGGGCAGAGGTAATTGTTCTAGTTTCACCGCGCATTCTCAATGATTCGCAAACCTCGAACTATGGCTATACTTATACACCAGGTCGAGATGCGCGACAAATGTTACAACAGCAAGGTGTACCCCTTCCCCCGCAATAAATAATTGCCTGAAATCCTGTAGGGACGTTGTCTGCAACGTCCCTACAGGTGTGCATCTCAGAAATGTAAATTTGTTTTTGAATAGATGAGAAGAAATACTCTTTGTTAAGAGAAAAGCGATCGATGACCTACTGTTTAAACCCACAATGTAGCAAACCGCAAAACCCTGAAAACAGCCGCTTTTGTCTCAGTTGTGGCTCAAAACTTCTCTTGGGCGATCGCTATCGTACTCTCATGGTTAAAGGAGGAGTGGGACGCACTTTTTTAGGGGTTGATGAAACCCAACCTCAGAAAACCCATTGTATTATTAAACAAATTGCAATTCAACATAACAAAGAAACTCCAGAAGAAAGTCTCGCTAACTTTCGCAATGAAGCGCAAAAATTACAAACATTAGGACTCCATCCCAATATTCCCCAACTTCTCGCTTATATTGAAAGCGATCCTAATATTCATAATTTCTCTCCGACTCTTGTGCAAGAATTCATTGCAGGTAAAAGTATTGAGGAAGAAATTTACGACGAAACAACGATTCAAAATCTCATTGAAGAAGTCTTACCGATTCTCCAATTTGTCTGCGATTGTCATATTATTCACCGAGATATTAATCCTCAAAACTTCATTCGTACTGCCGAAGGAATATTATTTCTCGTAGATTTTAGCACCTCCAAAGTAACAGCAAAAACCGCCCTTGCCAAAACTGGAACTGTGGTCGGTTCTGCTGCTTATGTGTCCCCAGAACAATTGCGGGGAAAAGCCGTTTATGCCAGCGATCTGTACAGTTTGGGTGTTATTTGCATTCATCTACTCACGGGTTTTCATCCTTTCGATCTCTTCAGTCATGCCGAGGGAATCTGGCTTTGGGAAGACTATTTAGTTAATCCTGTCAACCCTATCTTAAGAAAAGTTATTAATAAAATGCTTTGCGAGGCAGTCGGCGATCGCTATCAATCGGCACAGGAAATTTATCAAGATCTTCACCCAGGACAGACTCTTATTCCGACCTTAGTGCAAACGCGATCGCCGACCCAAATTGGCAAAAAAACCGCCTTTGCTTCCCTCAAGACCTTACAACCCACTTGGCACGTTTTTCGCACCTTAGAAGGGCATTCTAGCTCGATTCACGCCCTTGCTTTTCACCCGAATGGGAGGCAATTAGCCAGTGGAGGAGCCGATCGCACTATCCGGCTTTGGGATATAGAGAAGGGAATAGCCCACCTTACAACGCTTAGGGGACATTATAGCACCATTGAGGAAATTGTCTTTCATCCGCAAACAAATTTAATAATTAGTGGGAGTTGGGATTATCAAATTTGCTTCTGGAATTTAAAGGAAGAAATCGCTAAAATCGAAGCACATACGGGTTGGATTAAAACTCTAGCTATAACAAAAAATGGCCAATTTTTAGCCAGTGGTAGCGCCGATAAAACAATTAAAATCTGGAATGTAGAAACAAGAACATTAGAGCAAACATTACCAGGACATTCCCAAGAAATTCGCAGTCTTGTGTTTAATTCTGATGGTAAGTTATTGGTGAGTGGAAGTAGCGATCGCACGATTAGAATTTGGGAGATGAAAAGTTATCAAACTAAACAAATCTTACAGGGTCATACTGGAGAAATTAATGCTTTAGCGATGAGTCCAAGCGGTAAAATTTTGTTTAGCGGGAGTGAAGATAAAACTATCAAAATCTGGGATTTACAGCAAGGAATATTACTACGAGAATTAACAGGTCATACCGATGCTATTAACGCTCTTGCAATTAATACAGAAGGCAATTTACTGGTTAGCGGGAGTAGCGATCGCACTATGAGAATTTGGCATCCCGGTACAGGTCAACTGCTGCACG
>NZ_JAYGHV010000226.1:0-4358 GCF_034932145.1 Spirulina sp. 06S082
TTTTCTTAGGAAAACAGTATTGACTAAATTCGGGAAATAATTCCTCTAGATCGAGACTGCCTTCGCCATTAATTGATTCTCCTAACTTGGGACGACTGGGATGCGGAGGTGTACCGATCGCCAAATGCTTAATTTTCTTCTGACTCAAACTACGACTGATTGCCATACCTGTAATACCAGTACCGATAATAACAGGCATTGATTCCCGTGCAAAAAGTTCTTGATACATGATTCAATTCTCCTGAAAATTGTTAAGAAACCTAGTTTTCAGCCTTGGATTTAAAGCCAAGGCTGAAAGCGAAAACCCATTCAAATGGGTTAAGATGTTTTAATTCAACCAAGAATAAATTAAAAAACGCAGAAACAATAAAATAAAGATCGGTTTATAGACAATAAACTTGCCATGAATAAAGGTGTAGTTTGTCGTATAAGACCAGATCTTTGTGACGCGATCGCCGTCGATTTGATAGCGCACGGGAACATCTCCCGAAGCGATCGGTTTACCGTTTTTTGTTCCGTGCCATCTCGCTAAAACTTCGACAATGTTATCTTTCACTGTCATCTGTTCTTCCCGCAGTTCCAAACCCTGCATTTTGCGATCGGCAATAAAGTGCAGAAAACGAACCCATCGACACCACCCAATCAATGCACCCACTGACAGCAGATCGTCTCGATAGATTTCTACATCTTCGGCGATATAGTTGGCGATCGAGGACATTTCTTGTTGACGAGAAATAATGGCCAATATGGCTCTCACAATGGCTTTCTTTTCTTCCGGAGAACTGCCAACTTTTTTATTGTTTTTTTGGATGTCAATCATTACAATTTCCTCAGTTAAGCACTAAGTTTTTTGGCATTTGACGATCTCCAAATATTTCATTTAAAAGATCGGGTTTTAAGGTTTTATTCCAGCGATATAATTGAATGACAACTCGATTAAAAGCAAAGATTGTTTCAATTATTTCTTGCCAATGTTCGGGAGAAGAACCTTCACGAGTTTCGCTTCGCTCATTACGATGAAATAAAAAGAGTTTAATCAGTTCGATCGTACCGTGACGAATACATTGAAAGAAAGAATATTGCAATTCCCAACGCGTAAATCCCCAAAATTTAGCCAAATGATTAACTTCATCTTGTAGAATTTGCGCGATCGCTTTTTGCAGTTCTCCCGTGCAATGAGACATTAACCAAATGTAGCCCGCGCAAGCACTCCATTCTGTTGTAATACGGCTCATGAGATGAGCGCCAATGCGATCGAGGGAATCTCCTTGAATCAGATGATTTGAAACCGAGTGAGGTTGACTCTCAAATTTATTTTGGGTTAACTGGCAATAGAGTCTTTTGTAAAGAGGTCCATGTCGTCTTTCTTCTTTTTCCCAAACTCCTACTTCTGTAATTCGATCGTGTTCATCGTAAATTCCTCCAATAAAACGAGCAAATTGAGGATGAGCTTTCAGCGTATAATCTCGCGATTCTTTGGAGTATCCTCGAATCGGTTCTTCTATGTCTGCAAACATTCGTAACATTCGATAAAACTGCTCTGAATCCATGCCAATAATTTGCTCGGGCTGAATAGCATCGATCGCCAATCTTTGCCAGGGACGCACGTGAGGATTGGCAAACTGAGTCGGTAGATCGGCGACAGCAGCAGTTAAAATCTCGAAGGATAAAAAGCGATTGATTAAAGTATTAATTCTGGCTTGAGTTTGCCAGTAATTAGGATGGTAATAACAGTAACCGGCAATATCTTTTGCAAACATAAGTAATCTCCAATTCAGGACAGAAGATAAGTCAATTTGTTTCTGGCGAGAAATCACAGCAAAAATTGCTCTAATGATGGATTTTTCGTTTTCCATACGATTGAGTTTTCTTGTTTTTATTTGAACAAGAAAAATAACCGCTAAAGAATCCATGAACTAAAACAGTAAGATTTTTATGGTATCGCTAAAAACCATTAAATAAAAATGTACTTTACTGAATTTTAGCTTGCATTCTTTCTATAATTATTATAGTATATTATTGAATGATTGCCACAATTTTCAAAGATAATTTATGGCTCCCAAGAGATGCGATATGGTTTTCATTTGCAAACACTTTAGATAGGAACAGAGCAATTCTATGAGAGTTGGAATTTTAGATATTATCGTCTTACCTTCCACATCATTGATGGATAGGGTCTACCATGTCATGCTGAGTAAACAATTTGCCAGTATTGTTCCTCAAGTGATTTCTGTTTGGTGTCGTCAACTCGGTCACGAAACATTTTATGCAACGCATTATGGTGCGGGTGATGCCTTTCGCCTTTTACCCGATGATTTAGATGTTGTTTTCTTCGGTTGTTGTAGTTTGGCAAGTCCTCTCGCTTATGCTTTAGCAAAATTCTATCGCAGAGCAGGCACGACTACTGTTATTGGTGGACCTCATGCCGAAGCATTTCCGGTAGACTGTTTGCGTTTTTTCGATTTAGTTATTGGGGATTGCGATAAGTCTTTTATTGCCGATATTATAGATGGAAAATTTGAGCGCGGACAGTATATTTCTGCGGCTCAACCTTTTGAAGAATGTCCCACTGTTGAAGAACGAATGCCGGAAATTAAAGCTGCGGCTTTTTTTCAAAAACGCTGGTCGATTTTGCTAACAATGGTGCCGATGTTAACCAGTCGAGGCTGTCCTTACACTTGCGATTTTTGCCGGGATTGGGATAATTCTTATCGCTTGCTCTCAATGGAACGCTTGGCGGCAGATATTCGCTATGTTTCTCGGTTTTATCCGAATCTCGTTCTGGGTTTTAACGACCCTAATTTTGGCATCCAATTTGAGCGAGTTTTTCAAGTTTTGGAATCTATTCCTCCTGAATCAAGAGTGCGTTATGGGATGGAATGTTCCCTAAGTATTCTCAATGAATCGAGATTGAAACGACTCCAAGACACGAAATGTATTTTAAGTATTCATGGCATTGAATCTTGGCAAGACTACTCCACGAAAGCAGGGGTGAAAAATCAAAGCGGGATTGAAAAAGTCGATCGCGTTGTGGAACAGTTAAAACAGGTTTCTGAATACATTCCTTACATTCAAGTTGGTCTCATTTTTGGTTTGGATAGCGATCGCGGAGACGAACCGATTACATTGAGCAAGCGATTCATCGAAAAAACCCCTTTTGCTTGGCCTGTATTTAACATTCCCATGCCTTTTGGTGGAACGCCAATGTTTGACCAATATTTTGAGAACGATCGCATTCTCAAAGCGATGCCATTGGCGTTTTACTCTTTCCCTTATTTGGCGTTCACTCTTAAGAATTACGACCCAATTACCTATTTTGAAAAACTGATTGAGCTTTCTCAATGTGTTTCGTCTCCGGAAATGTTGAAAAAACGCATTCAGAGTACCCCGAATTGGCGGATCAAGATATTTCATTGGCTGCGAACTCAAGGAGAAAAAGCACATGAGAAGAAATATCACGAAATCCTAACACAACTCAAAACAGACTCGAATTTTCTTGCCTTCCATGAAGGAAAATCTGAAACATTACCTGATTTTTATCGCCATCAATTGAAGGTAATGTTAGGTCGCTACGCGGAGTTGATCTCTCCCGAGGAACTGCATCCTTGTTTGGAACAAAAAGCCCCGCGAATCGTTGGCAGTCCGGTTGGGGTGGCTTAGGTCTGAACACTAATTGCTAGTTACACGATCCCCCTAAATCCCCCTTAAAAAGGGGGACTTTCAGAACCCCTAAATCCTCCTTAAAAAGGGGGACTTTTAGAACCCCTAAATCCTCCTTAAAAAGGGGGACTTTCAGATTTATAACTAGCAAGTTGGGCTATCGAATCGACTGATAGCCTTGCAGGACACCGTTAGGAGAGAAAACCATTTGCCAGACTTGAGAGTGCCGCGCACCGAAAGAACCGCCAATGGAACAGAGGAAATACTTCCACTTGCGATAAAATTCCTCGCCGTATTTTTCTTTTAGTTTTGGCCAGTGGCGATCGAAGTTTTCCAGATAGGCCATAAAAGTTGGGTAATAATGATGACCGATATTCTGCAAATCTTCTAAAACCAGTAGTTCTTCTGTTGCTTTGCTAATTTGAGCAAGAGAGGGCAAGTAACCATTGGGGAAAATATATTTCATCGCCCAATTTTCCCCAGACATATTTGTTTTCAGACTGCCAATTGTATGCAGCAAAAATAAGCCGTCTTCTTTTAAACAACGCCTGGACATTTCCATAAAAGTGCGAAAATTCTTATAACCAACGTGTTCAAACATCCCAATAGAAGCAATGCGATCGAATTTCTGTCCCTCAAAAGTTCGATAATCCTGCAATAAGAACTTAATCGGCAATCCTTGGCACATTTCTTCCCCA
>NZ_JAYGHV010000227.1:0-3997 GCF_034932145.1 Spirulina sp. 06S082
CAATTTTTGATTCGTAGTCAAGTTTCCAATTACCTGAAGACAATAATATCTTCAGAAAAAGAGCAAAAAACTTTATCAGAAGATAGTTTATCTAAAAGTCTTGATAACTTAATTAACAAATTTAAAAATCCTCAACCTGTAGTTCAAGAAATCCTCCATTGCACGGAAGGCAAACAAGAACAGGTTGACTTGATTATTCAACGAATTCTTGAGTCAGAATATCCCAATGATACCAAGCAAGAGACTGAATGGATACAAGAATTAGTTCAAGAAAAATTAATTAAAAAGTTGGTTGATGAATTAGTTAAAGATACTATTTCTCCATTAGAAAATCCTTTAAAAATTGATCGTCAATTCTTGATTCAAGATCGATCTAGAGATAAAGATAATTTAGAAATTTTATCTAAGTCAACTAAAATAGTTTCAGGTTCTCTTCTTTTTATTTTTTGTATTTTTGTTGGTTTGTTTTTCATTTTTCGTAAAGATTCAATGCAAACTACTCCAGAAATACCTTCTAGTGAGAAAAATTCTTCAGATACTGAAACTGCTTGCCTAAATCAAATAGGAACTATCTCGGCATCTATTCGTGAAGCAATTAATGAATCAAGTCAACGTGAATTAGTAATCAAAGATACTGAAGACTGGTTACAGAAAAATACATTAGATGAAGACTGTAAAGATCGGTTAGATATATCTTTTAACCGGTTATTAGATAAATATTCATACGACTTAATTGAAGCAACATTGTACAAAGAGTCTTTGGAATATATCTGCAAAATCAGTGAAGAATACGAGTACATTCAAAAATACAAAGATATATTAGAAGGCTGGTCAAAACCAGATTATAATATACCTGATGATGTTAGACAAGCAGTTAGAGAACTAAATAGTTCTAATTGTCCAGTAATGAGTAGTGTCGAGATACCATAACAGATTACCCAACACAATATTATTTATTGTTTTATTCTGAATCAATGGGTTTTTCTAATCTTGCCACCCTTTTTTCAAGCTGCGATTCTACTATTGGATTATAAAATACTCCATCACTACCTTTCTTTTCCTCGTCTGGCGACACTCTAATGCCCAAACGACCAAACTTGTACTGATTGAAAAGAAAATCGCTTAAATTGTCAAATTCACCAATAATTTTAGGTTTTTTATCAGGATTGATTAAGTCGAAAATCAACTCAATCCAGTGTAAAATAAATCCAATAGCAACCCAAACAATATAACTTAAGAAACCTGCAACAGCGCAAACAAAAAGCCATCCTGCAAATTGGCAAAGTGTTTGTATAAGTCTGTTATCATAGATCAGAATTTTATTAGCTTTATCGAAATATAGTTTTGAATTAGGAATACTAAAAATGCCTACGGCAATTGTTCCCCATCCTCCACAGAACAAATGAACAGGAATTGTACCAACAGGATCGTCAATTTTCATTTTTTCGAGTATAACTTCTCCAAAAAGAATGATAACTCCTCCAATCGCACCAATAATTGAGGCTCTGATCATATCCATATAAGCTGATGAAGCAGTAATACTAACCAGTCCTCCTAAAACTCCATTAATAATTGATGAAAGACTAGGCTTACCAACGATACTGGGACAAAAGATAATAGCAGCAACTCCACCAGAAGCGGCTGCAATCATCGTCGTTGTAATAATATGGGCGACGTATGCAAGATTCGTTGTCGATCCCCCATTAAAGCCAAACCAACCTAACCAGAGAATAATACATCCAAGCGTCGCTAAACTCAAATTATGAGGGGTAAACTCTTCTGTTTCATTATTCTCGGTTTGATTTTGTTCAAATTGTTGATTCTCAGCATTATAGCCAAACTTACCATTTCTTGGTCTTAGCATAAAAGCGCCGACTAAACCTGCCATTCCTCCAACTGAATGAACGACGGTTGAACCTGCAAAATCACGAAATCTAAGGGTTTGTAATAATCCATGATATCCCCAAACCCAATGACCTGTTAGAGGATAAATAAAACCGACAAGGAAAAAGCTAAATAGAATAAACGCATAAAATCTTACTCGTTCTGCAACTGCCCCTGATACAATTGTTGCAGCAGTTCCAGCAAAAACTAACTGAAAAAAGAAAACGGCTGAAAAAGAGTGATTCGACCATGTTTTTTGTAAACAACTAAATCCATCTTGTGGAAAAGCAGTAGAAGTTGAATCTGCTGGAAAGATAAGGTTAAAGACAAATCCTTGAGAACCTAAAAAACTAGGTACTGTTTCAGTAATTTCCTGAGTGCAGTCATAACCAAAACCATCCCCAAACATTAACCCAAAACCTATAAGCCAAAAAGCCAATGCTGATACGCAAAAAACAATGAGGTTTTTGGCTAATACATTTGTTGCATTGCTGGTGCGACATAACCCAGCCTCCAGCATGGCAAAGCCTGCATTCATGAAGAAGACGAGAGAAGCGGCAATTAACAGCCAGATGGTATTGATGTAGAATTCAAGAGTTTCTGGGTTTACATTGCTCTGGGCTACAGCCTTTTCAACTCCAACTAACAAGATGACAACGGCCAAGGAGAGACAAAAGAAAAAACTGCGCGATCGCCAGTTTCTAGTTTTCTGAGAGGGGTTATTTAAGAAATTAGGGGTCATAGTTCGATCGCGATCGCGTTTCAGTGAGCTAATGATGAGGCTATCCTAACCCATATAGCGTATTTTAAGAGAATATAGCCAAATTATGCGATCGCGAGGTCAGTCGAGGACAGGAATGCAAAAAACTTGCATGAGAGAAAAACTTTCTTTACCTTAATAGTATGACCATTTGAAACAAACGCGATTCGGGTGTAGAACTATGTCAGATCAATCTTCCAACAATTCCCAATTCCCTCTCGAGCAAATTCTGAAAACAGGTCGCGTGACTCGACGAGAACATTTTCAATTAGTCAGTCTCTTTTTATCAGATTTGGCTGTCAGCGATCGCGATCGCAAACAAATTAACCAAATTTTTGATAATTTGCAAATGGGAAAAATCCACTCTATCGAGCCAGAATAATGCTAAAGATCGGACTAAAAAAAGTTATTTTCTCTTTTTTGAGCCATTTTTTGGAAGAATTGACAATATTGTTGATGACCTTCGGGAAACACAACATTTAAAGTTAAAGGATCGTCAACATCGCGAGGATCGCAAGGACCTTCTATTACTTTTAATTCTCCATCAATGCGATCGCAGCGCACGGATTTTCGATTTTTGACTTCTCCATGAGAACTGTCAACATAAACTACAATATTATCACGTTCGCATTCTTTACCAATAGCTTGAATTAATTGCAAGAAATTGCGATCGCTTCCTCCTCGTCGCACTTCAATTTTGCCATTGTTCTCTTCTACCGTACTATTTACTGTATCGCCAACTCCTACCAAAAGTGGCATTTCTTGGGGGTCGAAATTGTCTTGAATGAGTTGTAATAATGCGGTTTGCGTTTTCGGGGCTTGACGCACGCTAAACTCTTTACCTAGGGGATAATTGCCGGTTCTGTGCCAATAATAACGATTAAGAATTGCTAAAACTCCTGCTTCTTTCACCGCACCTTGTAACATAAACTGAAAATCCGTTGTTCCCGAATCATTTTGACTCGCAAAACGCACAATTTCTTGTCCAGTTTCATCGCGTCCTAAGTTGGGGGCATAATGCACAAAAAATGAATCTTGTAAACCCTTTATTGCCGCTTCTTGCAGGAATTTATCCATTAAATCTTTCATCGCTCTTTGTAAAGCAATATAATCTTCTGTGCGATCGCGGATTTCCTCGTAAATTGTATTGAGATTCACCGTAGGAGATACCTTATTATCTAACACGGAAGCATCAATACACGCCTCTATTTTTTCCTTAGCTAACAAATCAGAATGAGTTTGAAAAAAAGACTGCAATTGTTCCCGGATGCGTTGAGGAATCTGTGCTAAAAATGTTAATTCGCGATCGCTAACCCCTGGATGAGAAACATTACCATAACAATCTTGCCACTG
>NZ_JAYGHV010000228.1:0-3948 GCF_034932145.1 Spirulina sp. 06S082
TGTGGAGGCGTAGACAGTAGTCAGCCTGCGAAACAGGAAGCTCTATTCGTGAGGAAGAGAAGCTCCCGTCATAATCTTTGATTTGACGGGAGAGAACGTCACACCGTTCAGATTTGCCCCATCGAGTTCATTGCCTTGATTAGCAGCCGCAGCCCCCACGACAGCCGCTCGATCCAAAAGACTGTCATAATCGATGAACCCGTTGCCGCGAGGGACTTGGGGCGAACTCTTTTCAGGAGTTGAAACAACGCGGCGAGGCTCTTTCCGGAGTCGTTGGGGCTTGGCTTCATCAGGGCGATCGTCAATGTCCTCCGATTCCTCCGTTTCTCCCTCAAAAGAGTCGAGCAAATCGTCAATCTCGTCTCCTTCTTCTCGCTCTTGTTCCGGATTGAGTGCCTGCTCGATCCCCGTGCGAGTAAATTTTCCCTGCTCCTCCTCATCAAAGCCCAAATGCTGCATCATGTACTTGCCTGTAGTCGTACCGAGTTCGGGTTTGTTCGCCAATTTCATGGCAATGCCCCCCGTATTGACCTCAACGGCAATTTTGAGTTTGGGGTTGTCCTCCTCGCTGATGCTTTCGAGGGCTTCGGCAAAATCTTCGAGCGTCGTCAAACCCTGCTACTGGCAATAAGCGAGAGTCTTTTCGCAGTATTTGTGCAGATATTTGAAGGTTTTTTTTCCCGTGTTGGTTTTGGGAGTAAGATAGTTACTTGAATGGTTGCTCAGTTTGGGTTTTGTAGTGTAAGGTTGGATCGATCCACCAAGTAGAGGAACCTGACTCAAAGCATTTGTCCTATAATCTTTTTAAAAGAGGTAAGAATGAATTGTCAGAAATCATCATTTCTCATCATAGTTTCTTCTTTGATTGTTGCAATTGGTGCCTTTTGTGAAAAAGCTATTGCCTTATCACCTTGCAACGACAATCAACTTCAAGCGAGTTACAACTCTTCATCATCTTCATATCATGAATATACAGTAGAGAACAAAGTTTGTTCTATTGACTTGCCCGGTTGTACTCAAGATTTTGTGTTTAATATAATGCTGAGTCAAGTACGATTTATTGCACCTACCGATCAAGTAACACCCGTTCAGAATTGTAAAATAACTATCCTTGATATACCGGGACCTTTTGGTGAAGATCCTATCAGAACTACTGTGAATCAAAACCAATATTCTATTACAAACTATACAAGGGAAGATCATGCTCTCCATCCCGGAATAGTAAATCGAACGGTTATTGAGAAAGATGGGCATATTGTTATTTCTACTTTTGGAGAGGGAGAAGGAATATTGCCAACAATTAATGAAAATCAGGCTCCCGATCTTTGGGGCGATGTTGATCGTGGCTTAATTCGAGAAGTACGCTTGCGTTTGCCAACATGTACCAACAAAATTTCAGGTGCTTACCAATTTGCGAATGAAAGTATATCAGTTAATGCTGGGGACAAAATTAGAATTAGAGCAAGTGGGAGTATTCGATTAGGACTTTTTGCAGGTTCAGCTAGTCCCGCAGGTATTTCTTATGGCACGAGTTACAATCATTTTTCAAATGCTTTACACGGTCATCTTCTTGGAAGAATTTTTCAACCAGGAATGCAAGATTTGGAGGGTTGGTTTTCGGTAGGTAACGGAATAGATATGGTCGCCGAAGTATCTGGGATGTTGGAGTTTCTAGTCAATGATAGCGATCCGCAAAATAATAGTGGAGCATTTTGTGTTGAAATAGAAAATCTTGGTTCTGGATAATCAGTGAAAACGCATTTTCTTAGCATTAGCATCTTTAAACTTTCCCGTAAAATCTTTTCCTTTTGCCTTTTCAAAAGGAATGCTAAGAACCTAAGTATCGTGGGGTAAAGGTTCTCGTTGTCGCTGAAACTCCTCCGCGAACTCAAAAATGGAGTTGGTGAATTTCCCGTCCCCGTTGATTTGCACGTTCTTTCAGAGCTTTTGCCCAAGGCAGATAATCTCGTTCCCACTGCTTGCGATCGCTTTTACGGGCAGGAGGAGGGAAGAGATAGCGAAATTCGTGCCGATGGCGAGAACGAATGCGGGTTCGTTCCCATGCCGGATTGACTGCCTCTCGGGCGATCGCCAGAATTGGATTTTTCTCGTCAGTCGGCAAAGGTAAAGTTTTATAAAGGCGCGAATCTTTCTTGAGGTCGAAGAGGGGACTGGGATGCGCTTCCGTCCAGCGTTTGGCTTCTTGAATGAGGGTGGGATGGCATTCATCGAAACGAGTGGCGCTTTTGGGGCTATCCACCTCAATACGAGTGTATTATGCTACAATCTAAAACTAAGAGAAAATAGATTGTTTAGTAAGTTTGGTTACAACATTACGACATCCAGATTAAACAAAAAGCTATAAATGTTTTCTCTTGCAATTTATAGTTAAGTATTTATACGGAGAACAGACCATTGATCGATCCTAAGTTATTTGACGAATTAAACAAACAAATGGCTCTCCACAGTTCTATTTTTAGTTCTGTTAATGCCGTAAAAGCAATGAGTCCTGCATCTGAGTTACTCTCAATGAGTACAGCTTTTGACAGATTAAATAAAATAGAGCTTGCAGATCAATTAAGTTCTGCGAACACAGCAAGCGCAACTTTTGATAAGTTGAATGCAACAATGGGGATTGAAAATAAAATAAATGTGGTGAATGCAGCACATAAAGCAATGGGCTTTGCAAATCAACTTAGTGCAAGCACAAATCTAACTCGTGCATTTGAAAATATTTCGATTAAAAATTCGATGCTTTTGAAAGCCTGTCAAGAGCAGCATCACATTCAAAGTATTCTTGCAAGTAATTCTAGGATGTCTGCGTTGGCAGAACTTGATACGTCACGAGTGCTGTCGGTTTCTCTGATGGCACAAGCTAAACTAGCAGAACTGGATCGCTTTCCGCTTGGTAAGCTGGCTAAAATCAATAATGATTTTGTTCAAAAACTAGCAGTCAATTTTAGTGATTTTACGGATTCTTATAAATCTCTTGTCGATTCTGTAGCGATGAAACAAGATATCTATCAGCCTGTGTCTTTGATTTCAACCTATTCGCCTGTTGAATATTATCGTGAACTTGAAGTTCTTGAGAGTATCACTGTTGAAGATCGAGAGGCAGAAGATGAGAATGAAGTTGAGATTAGCGAGGTACTTTTTGAATCCATACCATCAGCCGATGAAATTCTAGAAAATTACGATTCCAGATTATGTCGTTTATTGCAAGGTGCTCGTTATTCTTTATCCTCTGACAATCCAGACCGAGTGCGTCATGTAACTACATCAATTCGCGAACTATTCACCCACGTTTTACATACACTTGCACCTGACAGCGAGATTCGGAAATGGTCTACCGAAGATCAATATTTTCACAATAATCGTCCCACTCGACGTGCACGCTTATTGTATATATGCCGACATATTAACAACAATTCATTCCAGAAATTTGTAGAACATGATGTTCGTGCAGTTCTTTCATTTGTTGAGGCTCTAAATGGAGATACACATAGCATTGAACCGAGGCTCACGGAACATCAACTCAAAGCACTTGTTGCACGAATGGAATCATTGTTGGTATTTTTGCTTCAAATACCAAATGTCGGCGAATAACTTTTGCATCCATGCAAAGCGAAATTGAAAAGGTCCATTGCCCCTGCCTCCCATCGCTTTAGCCAGTCGAGGGGAGATTTTGCCGTGACAGTCCCCCGTGCTAAATTTTCGGGCTTCTTCTCGTTCTGCGGGATCGTCGCTCTCCCAGTCTACAATTTTCACGCGCAGGGGTTGACCGTCGCTGCTGTGGAAGGCGATCGCCCCTTCATTGCAGGAACTGACCAAAAGGGAACCGTACCGACAAGCGGTGTCGGGTTGGGTTTTGAACGGTTCGTTGAGTTGTTTGGAGAGTTTGCGATCCGCAAAATAAATGCTGTTCCCCGAACTGAATGCCACTCGTCG
>NZ_JAYGHV010000229.1:0-3940 GCF_034932145.1 Spirulina sp. 06S082
CGACATTGTTAGACGGGAGAGGATTTATGACTGATGTGGGATGATAATGTTAGTTTACAGTAAACTAAAGATATCGTCACCATTCAGTTGTCATGCCTCGCCGAGACCTCTACCATGAAACTGTTAGAAATGCTCTTATCAAAGAAGGTTGGACAATTACCCACGATCCGCTCATTTTAGGCGATCTTGAATTGCGAGTTTATCCCGATCTTGGAGCAGAAAAATCGGGTGCATCTCAAAGTTGCAAATTTACAACATTGCTCCGAATAATTAGAGCTTCCGAATAATTAGAGCTAGGGAGCGAGACGCTCCCACTACAATAAACCATAATGGGGGTAGTGCGAGCATCTTGCTCGCTATTTTTACTATATTTATATCGCTCTATTTTACGTCGTAGCGGTTCTACTCGTCAGCCGTACCTTGCAGTTCCTTTAAAAATATATCAAGGACTCTTTCAAAAAGCGATCGTGCAAAATGTAATTGAAGATGAATCTATTCATCTAATTGTGTTTAATCCTGACACGGAGGTTATCGAACAATGGATCGATTAAAACAATATCGTAATGCAATTCAACAAGTTCTCAACGAACACGCCCAACTCTCTCGCAAAGTTAGGGAAGATCGTCCTAGCGATCGCGACATTCCGGCTGAAGCGATCGCAATTTGTGACCCTCAAACCGATAATTATTTACTTGTTACTCTAGGTTGGAATGAATATCAACGCATTCATAGTATTATCGTTCATCTGCGAATTATTGATGGTAAAATTCATGTTGAATGGAATGGTACTGAAGATATAGCAGAAGATTTAATGGAACAAGGGATTCCAGAATCTGCCTTTGTTCCCGCCTTTCGCCATCCCAATTTTCGAGATGCGATCGCGACAAAAACATGATTTAAAAATTCATGTAGTGTCCAACAGTGCGATCGCCTAACCCACCCAAGTTTTTAAAAACCAATTCAGCCACCGATCGCTGACCTTCTGGTGTTAAATGCGCCCAATCAACGAAATAGGATTTTACCATTTCTGGAGGAAGTTTCGACCAAGCATTGTGAATGTCGATCGCGGCAATTTTGGACTCTTGCAGAACTTGGAAAAATTGAGATTTGTAAGCAGGATCGTTAGGAATGGGTAACACATCTTCGCGACTGGGAGTATAAACCACAACAAGGGGAATATTGTTTTCTTGAGTTAAAGCGGCGATCGCCTGCAAAGATTGTAAATTGTCCTTAAATTGTAAATCTAAGTTCTCATTAGCCAATGTTACTTTTCCTCGCATAAAATAGGAGATACGAGGAATGAGATAACGTTGAAATAATTCGGCGATCGCAGAACTAGGATATTCTATTGGATATAAATTCTTTCCTTGACTGGTCGGTTGTAGCAAATCGTGAGTGCCAATTTGGAGAATAATGGCATCAGCATTAAATGTCCCAAATTTCTGCAAATAGCCTAATTGATTACCAATTCCCCAAGAATTTGCCGACGCATTGAGAACCTCTGTTTCTTTTCCCTTCTCTTTTAATTGTATTTCCAATTGTTCGGAAATTGTTTCCATTTGATCGGTACGGTTGCCCCCATTTAATACCGAATCACCTAACATTAAAACTCGTAATACACCTGCTTTTTTTTCAATTTCGATAGGTTCAGAACGTTGAGAATATTGATTATATTCTATCCAATTGCCAAAACGCCGCGTTTTTTGATTGGGCTGAAAACGATAACCCATTTCAATATCAGCTTGTACCAAAGCAGGTTTACCCAAACCTAAAAAAAAGCGCAGTCCTATTTCTATCATCAATACAGTCAATAGAACTGCCAGTAGTATTTTACCAATACCTCTAAGTCTCATCTCCTTAATTTTGCTATCAGGTATTCGCTAAAAATTGCATTCAAAAACAACTAATAACTACTTGAAAATTTCACTAAAAAACTGTTTCATTGCAGCCCAAGAACGCTTATCTGCTTCTTCTTGATAAGCCGATCCTTTAGAGGGATCATTTCCTGCATTAGAGTCGGTAAAACTGTGAACAGCACCGCCATACATGACCAATTGCCAATCAACATTAGCCGATCGCATTTCTTTAGCAAAAGTCTGCACTTGTTCGGGAGGAACCAAAGGATCGTCGGCACCATGCAGCACTAAAACTCGCCCGCGAATATTGTTTGCATCCTCAAGGTTTGGCGTGTCTAAATTGCCGTGAAAACTAACAACTCCGGCCAAAGAAATACCACTACGGGCAAGTTCTAAAACTGTCCCTCCGCCAAAACAATAGCCGATCGCCGCTATTTTTCCAGGGGTGGTGAGTTCGTGACTTTGCAGAACTTTTAAACCCGCATTGGCGCGATCGCGTAACAGTTTGCGGTTAGAACGATAAAGTGTAGCTTGAGTTCTGGCTTCTTCCTGAGTTTGAGGGCGTACACCTTTACCATAAATATCGGCAGCAAAGGCAACATAACCCAATTCTGCCAATTCTCTCGCCCGACGTTTTTCGTAATCTCCTAAACCCTTCCACTGGTGAACTACAAGAACACCCGGGCGCTGTTCTTTAACTTCATCATCATAGGCTAAATAGCCTTCTAGAAGCACGTTATCTTGGCGATATTCAACGATCTCCGTGCGAATAGCAGCTTCGGCTGGAACCGCCATCCAAGCTATAATTGGAGCTAAAAACAAAGCAATTGATAAAGATTTCATCGTCTAAGTTCAGTGTTTGAATTTTTATCTTAATCTTACCAGCTTTGTGACAGTTTTAATCCTAATATTTTGCGAACTTTACGATTGATGCGCTTGTATAGGTTAGGCTGATAATCAAAATAAGTCGATTCGGTATAGCGATCGGCTTTATCGTGACGAATGATAAAAGGAGGGTGTTTTAAGGGAAATTCCATTGCTTTAACTTCTAATTGATTGTATTGACTTAACGCATTAGTGGTATGGGTTGCATCTTCTGTATAACCAATATATTTAATGAGATTTTCGCGCGGTGTTATGGCTAAACCTCCGTGAACCCAATTGGCAAAAATCCACTGAAAATCCCAACAATCTAACTGGTTTGCGGAAATAATATCAAAGGTATGCGTCCATGATTTAACCGCATGAGAATCTTGTAAAATATCTTGTAGTAGGTTCTTTTCTCTAATTTCTGGCCATACTTTTAAATCAAAATCAAAGTATTTCCAAGCGCGTCGCCAACTTGCCCAGCCCCAACAATGATTGTAGCGGGAAAAATAATAGCTATAATCTGTCGGATTTTCTCCAAATTGTACGTTTAAACCGCAAATTGTCATTACTCTTTCGTCATTTCTATAATAGTCTAATAACTCTTGACAGTAGCGAAAAAAGCTGGGATCGGGTAAACAATCATCTTCGATAATAATTGCTTCTTCTACGCTATCAAAGACCCAATCAATCCCCGTAGAAGGGCGCTTACCACAACCTAAGTTAACATCAGAATAATTTTTGTATACTTGACAATCCCAATCAACTTTTTCGATAATTTCTCTCACCGCAGCGCATTTTTTATCTTCTCCTGGTTTATCTGGGCGAGGTCCATCAGCAATTAGGAAAAGAATGGGAGGTTTGACTTGACGAATCGCTTCAAATACTTTTTTTGTGGTCTGAGGTCGATTAAAAACAATCATAGCCACAGGGGTTGTTAATTGCCAGTTTAATTGCTCGTTATTCATTGCTTAAATCTCCGTAATTTGAATAATATAAAAGAGCGCGATCGGGTTAATGATATAATATTTATACAGTAACCGATCTTGCTAAAATTCGCAAATAAATAGCTCTCAAAATAGGATATTTATAAAGGCGATCGCTTTATTTTCCCCAGAGTCCCATTAAAAAGAGAGCTTTTGTTTGTCGCCAGAAAATAGGTCGGATCGGTTTAAAAAATAACCCAGATAAATAAGAGGCTACAATTTGCGAGATTA
>NZ_JAYGHV010000230.1:0-3897 GCF_034932145.1 Spirulina sp. 06S082
TTTTTGTCGGCTCATTGGCTCAAAAACTTTGGTCTTATTGCTTTTATTCTACTAAACTTATTTGGTCTCGCTAACCCTACCCAAATCAAAGATTATGGGTAGCGCTTGGGGGATGGCGAATTTAGTTCGCCATATCCAACCAAGTAAGAGAGGGACTGCGCTCGACATTTCATTCAAAGATTGACCAATATCACCGAATATGTCTACGATGACCGCGATCGCCTCGGAAGTGACATTGCCTCGACGGCCAGAAAAGCAGCGATCGCAGCAAGTGAGATGAAAAAATAGTGACTTCAAGAATGAGACAATTTTTCTGGGTTTGTGGATTCTTCTTCGGGAAAGCGAATAATATCTTCATCCCCTAAAAATTCCCCGTTTTGTACCTCAATCATGACTAAAGGAATCACCCCTGGATTTTCGACGCGATGCTTGGAATTCATGGGAACATAGGTTGATTGCTTTTGCATTAATAGTGTTTCTTGGTCATCACAAATCACCTTTGCCGTTCCCGCAACAACAATCCAATGTTCGCTGCGATGATAGTGCATTTGGGTACTAATATGATGTTTGGGTTTCACTTCAATGCGGTTAATGCGATAGCGAGAACCTTCTTCCAATACCGTCACCATTCCCCAAGGTCGCTGTTCGACTCTAATTCCGGCTTGGATTTCATTTGCCTGTTTATCTGCTGGTTTGTTGCTCATGGTTTTTTCTCCCGATTGTTATTATTTTCTCATTTTTTTTCCTTTGTTGCCCGATCGCGCAAAAATTGTTAAGTTGCTTCTTAAGAAAACTTAGCATTCCCACTAAAACCTGTGAAATCCGAACTCTCTCCTCACCGCGATCGCGCTGTCCCAACTTCCCCGCTACAAACCCTACTGGCTGACATTTTAACGGTCTTCTGGGGAGATTGGTTAGAATTACGGGCAAGAATTGCTCAAGTCGCTGCAACGGGCTTAATCTCCCCGCTTATCTATATTTTCGCCTTTGGGTTGGGCTTGGGAAGCGCCCTCGATCGCGCTACGACTCCTCCCCTAGGAGATAGCTACCTCGAGTTTATTTTACCGGGGATGGTGGCTTTATCTTCCATGACTATTAGTTTCGGCGGCACGACTTTTTCTATTTGTGGCGATCGCCTATTCAGTCAAACTTTTGAAGAGTTACTCTTAATGCCGGTTCATCCCCTCGCATTATATTGGGGAAAAGTTGTTGCGGGAATTTTGCGCGGCTTAATGACTTCCGGTTCTGTGATTTTAGTTGCGGTACTCTTTACGGGCAAGATTTTTAGTTTTATCAATCCCTTATTCCTCTTGATTGTTGTCCTCAATTGTGCCGTTTTTGCCGGGTTAGGAGTCATTACAGGATTAAGCGTTAAATCCTTAGAAAGTGTTGGTTTATATAACAATTTTCTCATTGTTCCCATGTCTTTTTTAGGGGCAACATTTTTCGATCCGGCAACTTTACCTATTGCTTTAAAAATTGTCGTCTATTGCTTACCCTTAACTTATACCAGTATTGCCCTGCGATCGGCTGCTTATGCCCCTATTTCTCAGTTTCCTTGGTATTCGATTCCAGTTTTGCTGGGGGTGGCGATCGCCTTAGCCTTTTGGGGTGCCTATAAGTTTTCTCACCAACAAGATTAGATTTTGCGGCTAGAGGCGATCGCATTACCGTATCCTTATTACCTCCCCAATTTTCCCAATTAAGGTATAATATAGCGAAGAATCATATCGACCTTGGAGAGGTGGCAGAGTGGTTGAATGCGATAGTCTCGAAAACTGTTAAGGTGAAAGCCTTCGAGGGTTCGAATCCCTCCCTCTCCGTTTTAACCGAAACCTTACAGAACAATCGTTCTCTTAGTCCATGTTATGTTGTCTCACAGTTTAAAAAACAGTCAATGAACATTCTCGATTCTAAAGGGCGCTTATTTGGCAAACTCAGCATTCTCGATTTGGGTGCGGCGTTAGTTATTCTTTTAGTCATTATCGGTATCTTTTTTGTCCCTGGAACATCGGGTTCTTTAGCACAGGTTACTTCAACGAAGCCTATCGAAGTCGATGTAGTTGTAAGGGGATTAAGTGTTAAAAATTCTGATGAACTTGTGCAAGAAATGCAAGCAAAGGGTCAAACAAATCTCGTGATTCGCAATCAACCCAGTGGTTCAGTAGAAATTAAAAGTATTGAATTGCTGGAAAGACAAATTATTGTCACTCAACCGGATGGATCTGTAAAAATGATCGCCGATCCGCGCACTATGGCCACTATGGCAGAGTCTTTCAGCACTGATATGCTGATTGTCTTGGCAGGTAAAGCACAAATTACCGATAATGGGGCTGTTTTGGGTAAAAATCAAATTAAAATCGGCACGGCGATCGAGCTTGATGGGCAAAGTTACAACTTTAACGGTAGCGTGATTGGAGTTCGGGTCGTAGATTAGCCCATAACAAAGGGAAAAAAGAGGATCTAGGCATGGAAATTGAGCAAAATGCGCCGCGCATCCTACGATTCAGTCCGACAGGACGAATCGCTTCTCTTGGTGCGCGTTCCCTTGCGTCTTTCGCCGACGCGGGGTCGCACCGCAGTTAGCGGCGCAGGCTGTTTAAGTCGCCCAGGTTCATCTTGGTTCTGAATGTATCGTAGTAAGTAAGGTTTCGATATTCGCTCGCCCGCCAACAGAAATACAGCAATAGGAACGCGACCAAAAATAGGGTTTCCAAAAATAGGGTTTTAAGTGTTCCGCATACTCGGCACGAATGCGACGAGAGGAGACAGACTTCATGTTTTTAATTAAATTAGCGGGTGCAACTGTAGGACAAGTTTCTACAAGCAAGTGAACGTGGTCGGACTCCCCACCAAACTCTACCAGCCTACTATCCCATTTGGTCAGCAAATCTCGAAATATCTCTTCGAGTCGCGTCAGAATGTCAGTAGTGATGCACTTGTGACAATACTTGACTGACAATACAATATGATAAAAAATTCGATAAGCGCTGTGGTTTTTAGTGTTTAGCGTGTTATAATCAAATGACATGAGCAACAATAGCAATATGGCTAACTCGATTGTACGCACAGATCGATGGGAATTACAACCCACACCAGAACAGCGTAAATATTTACAGCTAACCCAAAATATTTATCGTCAATTCGTTCGCGGATTGATTGGTGTTGTCTATACTCATTACTCGGACATCAACAGTGGGTCAAGTTCTTGTGCGGCAACCGAAAAACTCATTCATAAAACCAAAAAGAATCCCAACCCTAAATACTCTTATTTTGACCATAAATTCTATAAGTTTCCCTCTTATTTAAGACGGGCGGCTATCGAATTTGCAATTGGTCAAGTTTCCTCATTCATTACACGATATTCGTCTTGGCAATCAGGACAAAGAAAAAGGAAAGATGCACTGCCACCTAGATTAAACGGAAAAACAAATGTTTACGCCGTTTTGTATAAAGGGCAGTGCATTAAGTTTAATGAGGAGTTGTCCGAGGCAGAAATTAAGGTATTCAATAGTTCAGATTGGATTTGGATAACCGTTAAAATTGTTGCCAAACGAGAGCGACATCTTGACCCTGACAACAAACAATTATCGCCAACATTAATTGTTGATGATAAATTAGTTTGCTTATCTGTTCCATTTAAAGTCAAACCAAAATCTTTAACACCTGCTCCAAAAGTCGTAGCTGTTGATGTTGGTATCAATACTTTAGCGACTGCAACAATTGTCAATTCTGACGGCACTGTGACTGCAAGGGAATTTTTCCATCTAGCAGCCGATATAGACCGTCGCGACAAACGATTGCAGTCAATACGTCATAAAGCAAAACTAACTGTTGGTTCGGGTGGGAAATTACCACCACGATTCTGCCAAAAGACTTACTCGAAGTGTCACCGAA
>NZ_JAYGHV010000231.1:0-3858 GCF_034932145.1 Spirulina sp. 06S082
AATCACTCGATAGTTAAATTGCAAAACTTTAAAGTCTGGAAAGGCGATTTGATAGCGATTTGTTGCGGCTTTTTTGGGGCGATCGTAGGAAAAGATAACAATGGGGTAAATGGGGAGGTTGAATTTTTCGTGCAAGCGGGAACAATAGCGAAACATTCGGCGATCGAATCCTGTTTCAAAGGAGGATTGATTCTCGATATGAATCAAAAAGTAGGAGTCTTGTTCGGCAAAACGAACTTGTACAATTAAATCTGTTTCGTATTTTTCTCCTCTGGTCACATCGGTAAACACTTCTTTGTCTAAAAAGGTTACGGAGTTGCGATCGAGATATTCTCGTAATTCAGGGAAAAATAGTTCGATAAATTCTACGAAAAAGACCGTTAGTAATTCTTTGAATAAGCGATCGTGGTCAATATTTTCTTGTTTTTTCATGAATTTTACCTCTTAATTTATTCTTTTGTGTCGTAGCTTTCCTTAGATTCTGTGGCTTTAGGTGTGGCGCGATCGGGAACATCATAAAGAGGGCGATCGCTAACAATTTCTAACTGTTTGTGTTTCGGTTCTGTTGGTTTTTGCTTCGGTTTGGGTTTCTGCCAATCTTTTTGATTAACATCTCGGGATTCATCTCCCTTACGACGTTTTGATGTTCGTTCCTCGCTGGTTTCTTCGGAAACAACTTCATATAAAATAGCGACTTTATCTTTTTGAGTACCCTTTCTTAAAACTCGTCCCAAACGCTGTATATATTCTCGAATTGAACCCGTTCCTGATAGGATAATGGCAATACGAGCATCGGGAACATCTACTCCTTCATTGAGGACGTGAGAGGCAACAATAACTTTATAAGTTCCTTCTTTAAATTGCGTGAGAATTCCGTGGCGTTCTTTAACGGGTGTTTGATGGGTTAATGCAGGAATGAGAAACTCTTGGGAAATGCGATAAACTGTTGCATTATCATTCGTAAAAATAAGCGTTCTTTCCGGATAGTGCTTGGCGATTAATTCCGCTAAAACTCGCAGTTTGCCATCGGTACAAAGAGAAATATCTTTCGCTTCTCGATGTGCTAACATTGCTCTTCTTCCAGCTTGCGATCGCGCTGAAGCCTGGACGAACAATTGCCAGCCTTTTAAGCTACTTAAACTAATATTAGATTCCCGCAAAAAAGCATTACGAATCTTCATTGAGCGATCGTAAGTTTCCCGTTCTTTGGGAGATAATTTGACTTTAATTTCAACAACTTTATGTTCTGCGAGGGCGTGTCCAGAAAGTTCTTCCGGTGTTTTACGATAGACGATCGCCCCAATTAGCCCTTCTAAGTCCCGATGGGAACCATCCGATCGTTCGGGTGTTGCTGTCAAACCCAAACGATAGGGCGCGATCGCGTATTCTGCAATAACGCGAAAAAAGTCGGTGGGTAAGTGGTGACATTCATCAAAAATCAATAAAGCGTAGCGATCGCCTAAATTTTCGGCGTGAATAGCGGCACTATTGTAAGTGGAAACCAGAAGCGGAGTGCGATCGCCAGATCCTCCTCCCAATAGTCCCAACTCCACATCGGGAAAAGCCGCCTCAAGTTGGGCGTACCATTGGTGCATTAAATCCAAAGTCGGCACGAGAATTAAGGTACTGCGGGGGGTGGACTGCATCGCCAATTGCGCCAAATAGGTCTTTCCCGAAGCCGTCGGTAAAACAACTACCCCCTGTCGTCCCGCCATTTTCCATGCCTGTAATGCCTCTTGCTGGTGGGTGTATGGAGTCATTTCCACACTACTTGAGGTTAATTCCAGAGGCACAAATGCTTTAGCCTCATCGGTAAAATTTGTCCCCTCTGCTTGCAATGCTTCGATGAGGGGGCGATAGTGCATCGCGGGAATGCGGAATTTCTCTACGCGATCGTCCCATGTCGCATACTCGATCCAGGCTTTTCCCTTGGGGGGTGGGTGCAATAATAAGGTTCCTCGATGGTAGGTTAATTTGGAAAGGCGAGGCATAGTTTGAGTTGTTATTCGTCTAGCAAGATTACTTAGTCTAACAGTATTCCAAGTTGCTGAAATTGGCGATCGCACACCTTAGCGAGTTGTTGATTTTCTGTTTGCAAACACTTTGGACAGGTGTATAGTAGGAGAATGAGTTAAGTTCTACAATGATTTTACAGAAGATGAAATTATCTTTTTAGTTCATTTCTCTTACTCCAAAAGTCAAGCATTTATAGAAGTTCTTTCTCCTGCACAGATCGACTCAGATATACTTCCCCCTGAAGATGATTTTCTCATTCCTGATGAAATAGAGGAAATTAACCTCATGGTTTCTGAAAGAGCGATCGCGCTATAATCTGGTGTAATCGAACCAAAGCGATCGCCTGACTATAAACTGACTTTGAGGGAAAGTGCGATCGCGCTATAATTTTTGTACAATAGAACTACTATATCTGCGATCGCCTAAAATGCGAATCCTCTACTCTTGGCTCAAAAATGATCTAGTTCATCTCCTTGAAAACCATGACTCTCGCACCTCTAAAAACCCCGATTGTTTACCCCGAACCCGATGGCGAACCGATGGCAGAAAGTGACCCCGCACGGGATTATTTAATTTATGGTGTAGAAAGCCTCAAATTCTGCTTTCACAACCAAGAAGATGTCTACGTTTCTGGTAATCTCTACCTCTATTACGAACGGGGAGTTCTCGATGCTGTGGTGAGTCCTGATGTATTCGTTATCTTCGGAGTAGAAAATCGCCCTCGCAGAAGTTACAAAGTCTGGGAGGAAGGAGGAATAACTCCCGATTGGGTTTTAGAAGTAACATCTGCCAGCACTCGCAGAACAGATGAACGAGATAAACCCAATACTTATTCAGAAATGGGGGTTTTGGAATATTTCCAATACGATCCGATGGGAGATTATCTCAATCCTCCTTTGAAAGGCAAGCGTTTGGTTGGAAATACTTATCAAAGTATTACACCAAATCGATTAGAAGATGGTTCTCTGTCTATTTATTCAGAGGTTTTAGAGTTAGAACTGCGCTTACTTCCCAATGGTCAGATGCGTTTTTTCAATCCTCAAACGGGGGAGTATTTAAGAAGTCCAGATGAGTCTGAACGGGAACGGATTGAGGAACGACGACAGAAAATTGAGGAACGACAAGAAAAAGAACAGGTACAGAGGACATTGCAAGAGTTGCGCGATCGCCTGATTGCGAAAGGGTTAGACCCTGATAACCTCTGAAACTTCCTATTATCCTCCTGCAATAGAACTCTTATTCTTGCGATCGCATTCCTCTCATTTTTATGTATTCTGCCCGAGGAAATAAGTATTTTAAGTGCGATTTCTCCAAAAATTAGGTTTTCGGTGAAGATGGGCAACTGCAATCACTAAAATTCTCTCTTTTTCTACCGTGTAAATAACACCATAAGGAAACTGCCGAGTCTGACATCGCCGAATATTTCCACCGAGTAACAACCATCCTGATGGAAAAGCGATGATGCGATTGATGGTACCTTGAATTTCACTACAAAATTCCTGTCCGAGTCCAACACGCTGTGATTCGTAATATTGAATTGCTTCTTGGAATTCTTGACGCGCGATCGCTAAAAACTCTACTCTCACAAATTTCTCATCTCCTCAAATACTTGTGATGCGGAAATGGTTTCTAATTTCCCTTCACGGTTGGCTTGCAGACGAGTTTCGGCTTCTTCTAGCCAAAGTTGGTCGATTTGAGGATCGCTTTGGTCTAAGCTATCAACTAGGGCATCAATGAGCATTGCTCGCTCTATGGGAGATAGTGCTAAAGCCTCTCGAAATACTTTTTGTGTGAGGTCGGACATGGGACTATTTTAGCAGGAATGATACTGATTTGATTATA
>NZ_JAYGHV010000232.1:0-3809 GCF_034932145.1 Spirulina sp. 06S082
TGAGATTTTTTGTACACCACCGAAAGCTATTTGTGGGAGGTGGATAGCCACGTCCAATCACCTTCACAAAAAATCTATCTGCCACCGGGGCTTTTAGAATTTTCGGACGTAGCGGAGAATTTGTAGAGCGGAACTCATCTGAAAGGGAAGCAAACAGGCCTTTGACGTAGCTATCAAGTATCGGGTTTTCCACCCCGGTATCACAGAAAATTACATCTATTTTTTCAGGGTGGCGTTTTGCCGATTTTAGTGCCGAAGAAAATACCTTTAGAAGGGCTGTCGAGTCCTTACCTCCTGAGAACCCAATTATCCAATGACTGTCCTGATTGTTTTCAAGAGCCTCACGAGTTCGATATACTGCTTCGATTACTGGCTCTGTCACGAATAGCTCTCAATTTCTGGTTTAAGAATTCTAGATGATTGTGTTGAATTATCTCAACCTGCTGGTTACCGATCTCTTTGTGAAGATCAGTCAACACACGCGACGCTGGAAACGTTAACGAGAGCAATACCAGGAACGCTGTTGCGGCCCACAAAGCACCATCAATTCTCAACACAAAAAGAAATGTGCAAATTAGCAAGAATACGATGCACAACGCTCGCACATCTGCCACAGTTGTCCAGATATACCCGTTGAAATAGGCTAACCTTGATTTCCTTTCCAAACTTTTGTCATCATCAATAATCGAAAAGAACACCCCACGAACAGACTTCCAATTAAAATACTCCCCATCTTCAAATTCAGAAATTCTAACTATTTCAGATCTTAGGTTCTCTGATATCTCATCAAAGAATTTTCCATTGGCATACGATCTTAACGGCGTAAGGTAGTAAACTGCGGCAGGAATAATAAATACGAGAGAAACTGAGGCTTCTTTAAAGTCGCTCGGAAAGGCAAATTTCCAAAGGCCGGTTACCCGCCCCAAAAATATTCCAAATAGGATTATTAGGATGCCAGGGGTTATGAACCTCAGCCACTTCTGAGTTTCCAAAGACATAGCAACCTCCGCTCCAGAATGCCCCAAACCATACCCTGACACGCGGACGTCGCAATCTTAATATGCACGTCATGAAAAAGAAGCTGACGCCCAAATCCATTGACGCTCTGCCGCCCGCCAATGGCAAACGCTACGAAGTGCATGACGCCTTGCTACCCGGACTGCACCTTCGTGTGTCGGCCACAGGGGGGAAGGTGTTTGGCGTATCGCGTCGCATTGCTGGACGGATGAAGCGCATTCGCATCGGCGCATATCCAATCGTGTCGCTGGCTGATGCGCGCGAGAAGGCACGAAGCATCCTTCGCGATATCGAGCTTGGACAATACGATCAGACCCCCTCGTCTGTGGTTGATAGTGCCTCTCGCCTAACCCTTGGCGATGTCGTCCCGCAATTCATCGAGCTGTACGCAAAGCCTCGCAACAAGGACTGGCGTGGCACTGAACGTGTGCTGCAGAAATTTGCGCCCCTGTTCTCGCGTCCCATTGATCAGATCAAACGCGCTGACGTGGTGCGCGTGCTGGACACGATCGTTGCCGGTGGCGCACCGACACGGGCGAACCGGGCGCTGGCTGCGATCAAAAAGCTCATGAACTGGTGCATTGATCGCGCCATGATCGAAACATCGCCTGTGGCTTCTCTCAGACCGCCCACGAAGGAGATTGCGCGGGATCGTGTGCTCACTGATGAGGAAATTATCGCCTGCTGGCATGCTGGCGCGTCTGAAGGCTTCCCGTTTGCCCATTTCACGCAACTCCTCATCCTGACAGGTCAACGTCGTGGTGAGGTCGCTGGTATGCGCTGGTCGGAGCTTGATCTCGACAAAGGCATTTGGACACTTCCTGCCAAGCGCGCCAAGAACGCCACATTGCACATCGTACCGTTGGCGCCATTAGCGATCTTTGTCCTGAATTCAGTGCCGAAGTTTCTTGATAGCGATCTGGTGTTCACGACCACAGGCACCTCGCCTATTTCTGGGTTTGGCCGATTGAAGGAACGCCTCGATGTGGCTGTTGGCCTTGATGCAAGGGACTGGCGCTTCCACGACCTGCGCCGCACGATGGCAACCAACATGGCGATGATGCGCATCCAGCCGCATATCATCGAAGCCGTCCTCAACCACAAAACGGGTATAGTCTCAGGCGTCGCTGCAACCTATAATCGCCATGCGTATCTGGATGAAAAACGCGAGGCGCTGCAGCAATGGGCGAACAGGATCGAGGAGATGACGAACTGTTCGGCCCTGCGTGGCTGGACAGATGCCTCAGAGAGGCCGGAAATATCAGCAAGGACCAATTTCTCGAACTCGGCGATCGGTTGAGGGAATTCGCCCAACCGTTTCGAAGTCAAATAGCCACGGTTCCTTCCAGCTTTCCAAATGGCCCTCAAAATATTGACATTTCCAAGCAGCGCGACTGGCTGGAAAGCGATGTCATCATGCCCACCGCGAAACTGAAGAAAGCGCTGAGTCCCGAAAACCGGCACTTCTTTACTGGCGCCATGTTCGATCACTCGGCTTTTGAACCGAATTTTGATCAGGCACTGAAGCTGCTGAATGAAATTGAAGTTTTCGCAGATGCCGCTTTTATCGAACTGGACATGCAGGCAACGCACTCCATTCGAAATTCGACTCAGCTCCAATTCGAGATCGTAAACGGCATCGTTGCGATCATGGAAAAGGAGCTAAGCCTCTATAAAAACAGAATGTCCATTCGCGCAAATGCGCTGGTCCGAATGGCCTTCAAAGAGATTACTGGCTTTCACAAACAGCTGGATGACGACATCAAATTCGCCCTGAAACAGGTCAAGAAAAACTCTTGAGGAAATGAGCCGTTCTGACGCTCAGACCCTCCTGAACTCCGCTCCCGATCTGCTCCAAATTCAATCATGCTTATTCTTGTCGGAGCGCTCCTTCATTCAACTCAACGCTGAATAAGGATTGACACAATGGAACTCAAAACTGGGCAGCAAGCCCTCGCCAATCGAGCAGATCTTGCGCGGTTTGGCATCAAGGTCAGCAACAGCACCCTGCTTCGCTGGGAAGCTGCCGGTCGCTTTCCACGCCGTATCCGAATGGCTGGAACTAGCGTCGCATGGCTCCTGAGTGAGCTTGAGGACTGGATCGCCGCTCGGTCGGCTGAGCGCGAGCACACCCACTACGCCGACTTCTGACCCGGCGACCACACCCCCCCACAATCGCATCGGTTTTGTAGCGCGCTTTCGCGTGCATGACGCCGTGCGTCCAAACGAAAGCCAAGCCAATGACACGCCACAAGAAGAGAACCGAGTTTCCAGCCCTAATGAGCGATGGCGCTCCCGAGCGGGCGGTACTGCAGGACCAGTACGATTTCCTATGCGACCTCTGGCACGCACCTGCGATGGCCGGTCCCGACATGTTCGGAAACCTATGTTTTCGCCGGAAGGGAACGACGAAAATGATCGACAAGTTCGTCGTGCTGCACGGTGAGATCAAGATCAACCGCTTGCTTCGGCGCTACGATCGGCACCGCTACGATCAATATTTTAGCCCAAATGTCTATGCCCGGCCCAGCCGGAAATTGACTGGCGTCCACATGACAAGCCTTGGCTGGTGCGACGTGGATGAAGCCGACCCCTTTGCCTTCGATCCGAAACCCTCCTTGGTGTGGGAGACATCGCCGGGTCGCACGCAGGCGCTTTGGTTTTGGGATCGTCTACACACGCCCGCAATGGCGTCGGCTTTCTCGAAAGCGCTCACGTATCGACACGGCGGCGACAAGGGAGGGAGCGCGGCAAACAAGCTCCTGCGGTTGCCCGGTTCGTTCAACCACAAG